>JANOHS010000288.1:0-1538 GCA_031406655.1 Micrococcales bacterium | reverse complement strand
TCCCCTCGTCGGGCCGCTCGTCGTCGTCGGCCGGGGAGGCGGCGCGGTCGAGGTGCTCGACGACGTCGCTGTCCGCGTCGCCCCGCTGACAGATCACGACGTCGACGAGATGCTGGAGTCGCTGCGGTCCTATCCCCTGCTCACCGGCTATCGGGGTGCCGCGGCGCTCGACATCGCCGCCCTCCGCGCCGTCCTTCACCGCATCTCGACCCTGGTGGCGGAGGTCACCGAGATCGCCGAGATCGACCTCAACCCCCTCTTCCTCCTCGAACACGGCGTCGCCGTGGCCGACGCTCGCATTCGACGCACCGCACGCGACACCCGCTGAGAGATGGCGGCGGCTGCTCTGCGCCGGCCCGCGTTCTTCGATGTGGGCCCGCAAGGACGGCGCTCGTTGTAGGTGACAGGAGTTCTGATACGACGTCGTCACTCCGCCACGGGCGCCGTTCGGACGCGGATCCAATCGACCAGCAACGTCGCTGGCAGCTCAGGGGTCTGCGTGTCGTTCCCCGGCCAGGCACCACCAACGGCCAGGTTCACCACCAAGAAGAACGGGTGACGGAACGGCCAGACCGATCCAGGCGCTCCCCCGGTTGTCATGCGGTGATAAGGGCGACCGTCGAGCAGCCAGGTGATCTGGCCGGCATCCCAATCGACGCCGTAGACGTGGAAGTCGTCGCTCAGGTCACACCCCGCCCGATGGGCTCCGCCCAGGCCCCGTCCGAGGCCGGCGTAGCCCGGCGCGTGCACGGTGCCATGAACCGTGTTCGGGTCGCTGCCAACGTGTTCCATCACGTCGATCTCACCGCACGCGGGCCAGCCGACCTCGTCGATGTCGCCACCCAGCATCCAGAACGCCGGCCACGTACCCAGCCCGCCAGGCACCTTGATCCGCGCTTCGATCAACCCGTACTTCAGGGCGAATCGATCCTTGGTGATCAACCGAGCCGAGGTGATCGTCCCGACAGGGGAACGCCGAGCGGTGATCGCCAACTGGCCCTGCGCAGTGATGGCGACGTTCGAGCGGTCGCACGTGTAGGTCTGAAGTTGCTCACAACCCCAGCCACCCCCACCGAGCTCCGCTGACCAAAGCTGCGGATCCGGCCCGCCTCCCGCCGCCGAAGCGAACTCCTCCGACAGGATCATGTGTCGGCTGTCGCGGTCCACGATCCACAGTCTGCCCTCCTGTGCCCTTGACTGGCGCGTGACAGTCCGCCCACAAACCACACCCCGACGTCTGTGCCGGCGACACCGCGGTCGTCCTCGTCTCTCGATACAGGCAGAGGCGGCCGATCGGCGGTTCGGTCGCTGCTACGGTTGCGCTGCAACTCACACCTGCATCGAAGGGGACGAGATGGTGTTACGAAAGCTTCTGCCGCCCGCGGACCTCGAGGTCAAGGTCGAGCCTCGCCGTCCTGAGCCAGATCCCGAGCTCGGTATTCCCGTTCATCGCGATGGCGACTTCGGTGATCCGCGTCACCGGCTGGTGACAATCGGCGATTCGATCACACAGGGTTTCATGAGCGGGGCCATCTTCC
>JANOHS010000227.1:0-2572 GCA_031406655.1 Micrococcales bacterium | reverse complement strand
CCGGCATACCCAGCTCGATGGTGGTCATCGGGTAGCTCCGCTCAGGTTGGCTGTGGCCTTGGTCATGACGCTCGCGAGCTCGACGGAGGTGAAGGGCAGTCCACGCACCTGCGTGTAGGACTGGACGTCCACGAGGTACTTGGCGCGCAGCATCAGGGCGAGCTGGCCGAGGTTCATCTCGGGCACGATCACCTGCCGGTACCCCGCGAGCACCTCCCCGAGGTTGGGTGGGAAGGGGTTGAGATGGCGCAGATGGGCGCGGGCGACATTGACGCCGTCGCTTCGCACCAGACGGACGGCCTCAGCGATCGGGCCGTAGGTCGATCCCCAACCCAGGATGAGGATGTCCGCCTCGCCGGATGGGTCGTCGACCTCGAGGTCCGGAAGGCTCTTGGCGATGCCGTCGATCTTGGCCTGGCGCAGCCGGGTCATCTTGTCGTGGTTGTCGGGGTCGTAGGAGATGTCGCCGGTGATGTCGGCCTTCTCGATGCCACCGATGCGATGCTCCAGCCCGGCGGTGCCCGGGATGGTCCATGGCCGGGCCAGGGTCTCGGGATTCCGGAGATACGGGTGGAACACCGGATCGCCATTGGCATCAACGTCATTGGGCTCGGTGGTGAAGTCGGCCTCGATACGGGGGAGCTTGGTGACGTCAGGGATGAGCCACGGCTCAGAGCCGTTGGCCAGGTAGCCGTCGGAGAGGACGAACACCGGCGTCCGGTAGGTCGTGGCCATCTGGACCGCCTCGAAGGCGGCGTTGAAGCAGTCGCCCGGGGACTGGGGGGCGATGACCGCACACGGGGACTCGCCGTTGCGCCCGTACATCGCCTGAAGCAGGTCGGACTGCTCGGTCTTGGTCGGCAGTCCCGTCGAAGGGCCACCACGCTGGACGTCCACGATCACGAGGGGCAGCTCGAGCATCACCGCGAGGCCGATGGCCTCGGACTTGAGGGCCACACCCGGGCCGGAGGTGGCCGTGACGCCTATGGCGCCGCCGTAGGAGGCTCCGATCGCGGTGCCCACACCGGCGATCTCGTCCTCGACCTGCATGGTGATGACGCCGAAGCTCTTGAGCTTGGCGAGCACGTGCAGGATGTCCGTGGCCGGGGTGATCGGGTAGGCGCCCATGGCCAGCGGCAACCCGCTCTGGTGGGCGGCACTGACCAGTCCGTAGGCGAGGGCGGTGTTACCGACGATGTTGCGGTAGGTACCTGACTGCATGGTCGCCGGTGCGATCTCGTAGGTGACCGCGAAGTCCTCCGTGGTCTCGCCGTAGTTGAAGCCGGCGTGAAGGGCGGCGAGGTTGGCTTCCAGGATGTTTGGCTTGGAGCCGAACTTACTCTTGAGGAACTGCTCGGTGCCGGCGGTCGGGCGGGTGTACAGCCACGACAGGAGGCCGAGCGCGAACATGTTCTTGGCCCGCTCCTTCTCCTTGCGGGACAGGTCGAAGTCGGCGAGCGCGTCGACGGTGATGGAGGTCAGGGGGAGCGGATGAACGTGGTAACCGTCAAGGGCACCGTTCTCCACCGGAGACACGTCGTAGCCGACCTTGGACAGGTTGCGCTTGGTGAACTCGTCGGTGTTGACGATGATCGTGGCCCCACGCGGCAGGTCGCCCAGGTTCGCCTTGAGTGCGGCCGGGTTCATCGCCACCAGTACGTCAGGGGCGTCGCCCGGGGTCAGGACGATGTGGTCGGCGAAGTGCAGCTGGAAGCTGGAGACGCCGAGGATCGTGCCCGCAGGGGCGCGGATCTCCGCGGGGTAGTTGGGCAATGTGGAAAGGTCGTTGCCGAGCGCGGCGGTCTCTGAGGTGAAACGGTCTCCGGTGAGCTGCATCCCATCACCCGAGTCCCCTGCGAATCGAATGACGACACTGTCAAGACTCTGAACTCGCTTACTGCTCATACGTGCGTTCTCACCAGACTTCTCGGGATGTCCCAATACGTCCCTGTCGCGTTGGGGCTGCCCTCATGGTACCCCCGCCCGTATTGCGGACCTGGCACGTCCGCGATCTGGACTCATCCGCGCGAGGCCGTATGCCGGTGGGTGGAGCTCGCCAGGTGTGCAAGTGGGGTTCACCGAGACGTCCTCACCGCGCCCCTTCCACGCGGGTGAGGGGTGTCACGGGAGGGGGGTCGCTTCGACGGCGGTTGAGGCTGTGATGGTCTCCTTCTGGATGGCGCTGGGCAGCGGACCCGACACGGTGATCAGTGGGCTGCCGGGCTGGGTGTCGCCGTAGTAGAACGTGGCGCCCGACTCCCCGCCCGGGATGATCAGGGAGGTCACCGAGGCGCCGGCCAGTGCCGTCGCAAAGACCGTCGTACCAACCGAGTCGGAGGACAAGGTCACCTCGATGCCCCTGGTCGGAGCAGCTGCCGGGTTGCCGTACAGGTCCTGGAGCTGGACGGTGATCGGGCCCAGGGTCGCCGTCTCTGCGACAGGGCCGGACACCGGATCCGAGGTGAAGAGCAACCTCGTCGCCGCCGCGGCGGAGCTGGTCAGCGTGAAGGTGGCGGTGGCTAGACCTGCGGTCGCTGTCAGGTGGTAGCTGCCTGCGGTGGTGTTGGCGGTG
>JANOHS010000220.1:0-3994 GCA_031406655.1 Micrococcales bacterium | reverse complement strand
CGGCGCCAAGCTTGCCGCCCGCCGGCTGAGGGCGATGCGCTTCGACAAGGAGACCGTCAAGGCGGTGTCGCGACTGGTCGAGCTGCACCTGCGCTTCCATGGGTATGGAGGCGGGGAGTGGACCGACTCCGCCGTGCGCCGCTACATCACCGACGCCGGGCCGCTGCTGCCCCGGCTGCACAGGGTGACCCGCTCCGACTGCACGACGCGCAACGCGCGCAAGGCGCAGACCCTCTCGCGCATCTATGACGACCTCGAGGCCCGCATCGCCCGACTGCTGGAGCAGGAGCAGCTGGACGCCGTGCGCCCGGAGCTGGACGGCAACGAGATCGCGCAGGTCCTGGGGATTGCTCCGGGGCCGGTGCTGGGCCGCGCCTACCGGCACCTTCTTGACGTCCGGATGGACCAAGGGCCGATCGGACGCGAGGCTGCGGTCAAGGCTCTCCAGTCCTGGTGGGCGGACCAGCCCGAGTCCCGGCCGTCCTCCTGACCCGCTCGCGTCACGTGTGAAGTCGCGCGGCCCGGCATACATCTGCGTGAGGTCGCGGCGGCCCGGCATACATCTGCGTGAGGTCGCAACAATCGTTGCTCCGGAGCCTCTGAGACAACGGTTTGTGCGACCTCACGAGGTCAGTCCGACGGCTTGTTGTCCCGAGCGTCGGCCAAGGCTGTGGATAAGTAGGCCGGTGCCCTGAGCCAGCGTGCCAGCATGCGGGGATGGACGATGCAGGAGTGAGAGTGCTGTTCTGTGGTGAGGAGTTCCCGGTCCAGGCCGGGCGCAGCCTGACGATCGGGCGGTCCGGGGACGTCGAGATCGATGACAACCCGTACCTGCACCGCAGCTTCCTGGTGCTCCTCGAGGAGGGCGGCCTGTGGTGGCTGTCCAACGTCGGGTCGACGCTGACGGCCACGATCGCCGACGACCTGGGCCTGTTCCAGGCGTGGCTTGCGCCCGGAGCCCGCATCCCCCTGGCACTCAACCGGATCGTGGTCTGGTTCACTGCCGGGCCGACCACCTACGACTTCGAGATCGTCGTCGACGAACCGGCCTTCGTGCCGGTGGCCCCTGGTCCCGTCCCCCAGGACCACTCCGGCGAGATGACCGTTGGCCGCGTCTCGTTCACGGCGGACCAGAAGCTGCTCATGGTTGCGCTGTGCGAGAGCTTCCTGTCCCGCAGCTATCCGGGAGCCGGCCGGATCCCGTCCTCGGCGGCTGCCGCAGCCCGGATCGGGTGGACCGTCACCAGGTTCAACCGCAAGCTCGACAACGTATGCCAGAAGCTGGCCGACGCCGGGACGCGAGGGCTGCACGGTGGGATCGGGAGGCTGGCAAGCAACCGCAAGGCCCGGCTGGTCGAGCACGCACTTTCGGCCCGGCTTGTGACGGCGCCTGACCTGCTGCTGCTGGATGACGTCGGCGGACGCCTGGCGGCCAGGACCCGGTGAAGCTGAAGCTCACGCTGCAGTCAGCTGACCGGGACGGGCGGGACCTTGTCGCCACCATCGGCCCGACGACGACCGTCGGGGACCTGGCGACCTACCTCGTGCGCGCTGACCCGGAACGGTCGGTTGCTCTGGATCCGGGCAATGACGATCCGGACAGCGGCGACCTCACGCTGACGCTGGTCGACCAGTGGCGCCGCGAGATGGATGCCGGTGCGACCGTCCCCGAGAGCGGCCTGCGCTCTGGCGTCACCGTCGAGGTGACCCGCCGCAGCGAGTCGTTCGTTGACATGGGCCGACTGGTTGCGGTGGCCACCATCGTGGCCGGACCTGACGTGGGCAAGCAGTTCGGGTTGTCCCGCGGCACTGCGTACGTCGGTCGGGCACACGGCTGCGAGATCCAGGTCACTGACTCGTCGGTCTCACGGCGTCACGCCAAGCTGCTGGTGGCCCCACCCCCGGCTGTCCCGGAGGTCGTGGACCTCGGTTCGGCCAACGGGATCTCGGTCGGCGGTGCCGAGGTGTCGCGAGCGCTCCTGAAGACCGGTGATCGCGTCAGCCTCGGAGACACGGAGGTCGAGGTGCGCCTGCTCGAGGACGCCGTTGACGTGGCCACGGGTGACTCCTCCTGCTTTGCGTTCTCGAGGTCGCCCCGCATCGCGCCGCTGTTCGTGGGCCGCGAGTTCGACCTGCCTGACCCGCCCGAGCGCCCCAAGCCGGCGAGAATGCCGTGGCTGGCCATGATGTTCCCGGCGCTGATCGGCCTGGGCATGTTCGGGCTCACCCGGAGCCCCTACTCGCTGATCTTCGTCATCATGTCGCCGATGATGATGCTGGGCGGCTACGTCGACCAGCGTCGGGGGGCCAAGAGGGACTTCGAGCGGCTGATGCGGGACTTCCGCGAGGATCTCGAGGTCGTCGCGGGACGGATCCGCGAGTCGCTCGAGGTCGAGGCCGACCAGCGCCTCCGTGAGAACCCCTCGGGCGCCGAGTGCGCCGACGCGGCCCGCCGGTTCAGCCCGCTGCTATGGACCCGGCGGGAAGACACCCCGGGGTTTCTCCAGCTCCGGCTCGGCCTCGGCAGGCTGCCGTCGCGAAGCTCGATGAAGATGCCGCCGCTCGGCCGGTCCACGGCGCAGGCCTGGCTCGAGCTGGCCACCGCGGTGGAGGGCCTGTCCACCGTTGCCGACGTCCCCGTCGTCATCGATCCACTCAGCACAGGCGCCTTCGGGGTCTCTGGCGACCGCGAGGTCGTGCTTCCCACGGCCAGATCTCTTGTGCTTCAAGCGGTTTCGCTGCACTCACCGGCTGAGCTGATGGTCGCGACGTTCGCTTCGACCACCTCCGCCCGGGACTGGGACTGGCTCAAGTGGCTGCCGCATACGGCGTCGGCGCACAGCCCGATCTCCGGCAGCCACCTGGCCAGCACGGCACCGGAGTGTTCGGCGCTGCTGTCCGACCTGGAGGACCTGGTCGCCCCGGGCGGGGCCAGGGACGCCCCGGCGGGCAAGGAGGTGCCTTTCCCACGGGTGCTCGTCCTGGTCGAGAACGATGCCCCGGCCGAGCGTGGTCGCCTGGTCCAGCTCGCCGAGAAGGGCTGGCCCAGGGGAGTCTGCGTGCTCTGGCTGGCGCCCACGACTCCCCTGCTGCCGGCCGCGTGCCGCGTCTTCCTGGAGGTGGCCGGCAGCGAGGGCGGCGTCGGCTACGTCAAGGAGGGCACACTCGTCATGCCGGTGGTGGTTGACTCACTCAGCCTTGCGCAGACGCTGGCCGCCGCCCGGTCGCTGGCGCCCGTCGAGGACTCTGGCGCGCCGGTCGACGACGACAGCGATCTGCCTCGCGCGGTCTCGCTGCTGAGCCTCATCGGCACCGACCTGGCCCGGTCCGGGGACGCCGTGATCGAGCGCTGGGGTGAGAGCCGGTCCATCCTCACCGGCCCGTGCGCCCCGCGGATCCCCTACCGGAAGCCCGGCAACCTGCGCGCGATCGTGGGCCAGTCGGTGCAGGGGACGTTCTCGCTCGACCTCCGCGCGGACGGCCCCCACGCCCTGGTCGGAGGTACCACCGGTGCCGGCAAGTCCGAGCTGCTCCAGTCCTGGATCCTCGGTATGGCGTCCGCCCACTCCCCGCAGCGGGTGACCTTCCTGCTGGTGGACTACAAGGGCGGGTCGGCGTTCCGTGACTGTGTGGAGCTGCCACACACCGTTGGCCTGGTGACCGACCTCTCACCGCACCTGGTCCGCAGGGCTCTGGCCTCACTGTCGGCCGAGCTGCGCCACCGCGAGCGACTGCTGGCCCGATACCAGGCCAAGGACCTCCTCGAGCTCGAGCGTCGTGGTGAGGTCGACGCTCCGCCGAGCCTGATCATCATCGTGGACGAGTTCGCAGCCCTGGTGCAGGAGGTCCCTGGCTTCGTGGAGGGCATCGTCAACGTCGCCCAGCGCGGCCGCTCCCTGGGCCTTCACCTGATCCTTGCCACGCAGCGTCCGGCCGGTGTGATCAAGGACAACCTGCGGGCAAACACCAACCTGCGCCTGGCCCTGCGGATGGC
>JANOHS010000199.1:0-2664 GCA_031406655.1 Micrococcales bacterium | reverse complement strand
CTGCTCATGACGCCGGGGCTGGCCCTGTTCTACGGCGGGATGGTCCGGGCCAAGAGCGTGCTCAACATGATGATGATGAGCTTCGGCGCGCTGGGCCTCATCAGCGTGCTGTGGGTCCTGTACGGCTACACGCTGGCGTTCGGTGGCGATGTCGGCGGCGGCCTCGGACCGACCCTTCGTGAAGCCAGCTCGTCCACGAAGTCCCACCACGCGCCGGACTCGACCAGGTCGCGGTACAAAGGCATCGCTGTGCGGTCCACGGCCCAGTGCCGGTAGAGGCGGTGCCCGCAGATGGCCAGCGCGGCATAACGCTCCTCGCGGAACGCGGCGCCATCCCAGAGCCCGCGGATCGTCGCCTCCCACTCCGCGCGCCCGACGAGCAGGTATGCCGGGTCGGCCAGCACGGGGCGCAAGGTGGCCCTGAGCTGGGGTGCGGTGACCCCCCGAAAGGGCGTCACGGACTTCATGTAGGCCTGCTGGCCCCTCGCCCGGTCGGGGTCACCCGCCTTCTCGAGCACACGGCATACGGCATCGACGACGTCGCCTCGCACGGTCCCCATCGGCTCAGGCTATGGCGTGCCGGAGCCGGTCACCTCGAAATGCGGCGGGCGAGCCTTCGCGCACGAAAACTATTTGTTGTCCACAGGGGGGTGGACAACGTCTGCGCAGCCCAGCCCACCCGCCGGGCCTTGGGCAGTAACGCAATTCACAGGCTCCTCCCCAGGGTGTGCACAGACGGGGTCGGCGTGGCGCACAGGTTGTCCCCACGATGCGCACAAGCACTGTTTGAGTCCTTGGGCCCGCGGTAATAGCGTGGCTGGTTCGCACCGATCACTGCACGGGCGATGGCCCAAGTCGTCTGGCCGGGCTGTCAGACCCACGTGGTGTGCTGGTCGTCAGTCCGGTTGCAGGGTCGGGATCGAAGGGGACGCGCGTGTCGCTCGCGGAGTTGAAGCTGGGTTCGTATGACGGACCCTCGCAGTCCTCGTACGGATCGGCCGACGACCGGTTGCCTCCCCAGGACGTCCACGCGGAGCAGAGCGTCATCGGCGGCATGCTGTTGTCCAAGGATGCCATTGCCGACTGCGTCGAGGGGCTCAAGGGCGTCGACTTCTACCGCCCCGCCCACGAGCTGATCTATGACGCGATCCTGGATCTGTACAGCCGTGGCGAGCCGGCCGACGCCATCACCGTCTCCGACGAGCTGACCAAACGCGGCGACCTGGTCCGCGTCGGCGGTCAGGCCTATCTGCATCAGCTGATCTCCTCGGTGCCGACGGCGGCCAACGCCGGGTACTACGCCCAGATCGTGGCCGAGCGAGCCGTGCTTCGGCGTCTCGTCGATGCCGGCACCAAGATCGTCCAGATGGGTTACGGCCAAGGCGGCGGTGACGTCCTGGACATCGTCAATGCCGCGCAGGCCGAGATCTACGCCGTGGCGGACAAACGCGGCGGCGACGACTACGCCGTGCTCGGCGATGTCCTCGAGGAGACCGTTGACGAGATCGAGCACGCCTCGGGCCGATCCGGTGAGATGACCGGTGTTCCAACGGGATTCACCGACTTCGACAACCTGACCAATGGCCTGCACCCCGGTCAGATGATCGTCGTGGCGGCAAGGCCGGCCGTCGGCAAAGCGCTGGCACTGGACACTCTGCTGCCGACTCCCTCGGGCTGGACCACGATGGGTGAGGTTGCGGTTGGCGAGCTTGTTCTCGGTGCTGACGGACGTCCAACCAAGGTGACTCGTGCGACCGAGGTGATGACGGATCGTCCATGCTTCGAGGTCGAGTTCTCCGACGGCTCGGTGATTGTCGCCGACGCCGAGCACCAGTGGCTGGTCACCGTCGACTGGAACCAGATTGTCCGGACAACCGCTCAGGTACTCGTACTTCTCGCTGAGGGGCGGGGCGTTTCCATCGATCGCCACCCCGCAGCAGCAGCGTCGGATACCGGGGCGGCCGCAATCGGGGCGGAGCAATGGAAGCTGGTCGCTATTCGTCCGGTCGGCTCCGTTCCGGTGCGTTGCCTTGAGGTCGACAACGAGGCGCACCTCTACCTTGCCGGTGAGTCGATGATCCCCACCCACAACTCGACGTGGGGTCTGGACATCGCCCGGTCGGCGGCGATCAGGCACAAGATGGCCACCGTCCTGTTCAGCCTGGAGATGAGCCGCACCGAGATCACGATGCGACTGCTCTCCGCCGAGGCCTCGATCCAGCTCCAGAACATGCGCAAGGGCACCATGCGCGACGAGGACTGGACCCGGCTGGCGCGCACGATGGCCGAGGTCTCTGATGCCCCACTGTTCATTGATGATTCGCCGAACATGTCGCTGATGGAGATCCGGGCCAAGTGCCGACGCCTCAAGCAACAGCACAACCTTCGTCTGGTGATCATCGACTACTTGCAGCTGATGAGCTCGGGCAAGCGGGTCGAGAGCCGTCAGCAGGAGGTCTCGGAGTTCTCCCGTGCCCTCAAGCTCCTGGCCAAGGAGCTCGAGGTCCCGGTCATCGCCATCTCGCAGCTGAACCGTGGAAGCGAGCAGCGCCAGGACAAGCGGCCACAGATGAGCGACCTTCGCGAGAGCGGATCCATAGAACAGGATGCCGACATGGTGATCCTGCTTCACCGCGAGTCGATGTATGAGCGTGAGTCACCTCG
>JANOHS010000101.1:0-3663 GCA_031406655.1 Micrococcales bacterium | reverse complement strand
GGCGCGAGCAGATCGCTGCCGGTGCGCCCGTAGGCCAGGTCCAGGCGGTGGATCATCACCAGGCCCAGGCCGTTGAGCAGCGTCGCGATCGGCAGCATCAGGGGGTCGGCATACGAGGCGCGCCAACGCAGCACCAGGTGGAAACCGACGGCGAGAGCCAACAGGCCGGACCCGTACCTGACCAGGTCGGGCGGGAACGCCCCGTCGATCGCCAGTCTAACGTTGAGGTAGGCCACCAGCACGATCGCGACAGCAAGCAGCAGCAGCAGCAGCTCGACATTGCGCCTGGGGCGAGGCCGGAATGAGGTGACGGTGCTCATGGGCTGCGGGTGCCGCTCGGCAAGGAGGTGGGGCTCTGGCTGGGGCTGGCGCTGGGCGACGAGCTGGGCGTGAGCGTGGATGACCCGCAGGTGCCGCCCGCGGCCCTGGTGGTCTGGCAGCCGAGGGCCTGCACCCGAAGGTCGGTCACGAGGTCGCGTGCGTCCTGGATGTTGGCGCTGCTGAGGGTGGCGTCGACCTTGCCGCGGTAGAAGTCCGGAAGGTCGCTCACTGCGACGTCGCTCTCGTCGATCACGTGCGAGAGCGTCCAAGGGCCGATGTTCTGGGAGACCCCCTGGTAGATCGCCACGTGCCCCTTCGTCTCGCCGACGAAGTACTGCCGCTGGGACCAGTCGTATGCCGCGTAGCCGCCGCCCACGAGGACGGCCAGGACCAGCACGACCAGGAAGATCCCCTTGAGCCAGCGCAGCCGGCCTGAGGACGGACCCTCTTCGGCGAGCCGGACGGACTCGGCTTCGGTGGCATCCGTGACATCCCGCCCGGTGGCGTGGCGGGAGAGGGCGGCCGCCTTGGCTGCCGGGGTGACGGGAGTTGCTCGGGTGGTCTCGACCCTGCGCTCGGCCGCGGCGCCCACAACCTCTTGTGCCGTCGGCGGCGCCTGTTCCTTGTCGAGGTCGACGATGTCGCCGATGATGCAGGTCACGTTGTCGGGCGCGCCTGCGCGCAGCGCCAGCTCCACCAGACGGTCGGCCGCCCTGCCCGGCGGCATCGGCTGCTCGAGGACCTCCTGGATGGTGTCGCGGGCAACAAACCCGGACAGGCCGTCGGAGCAGAGCAGATAGCGGTCGCCGACGCGTGCCTCCCGGACAGCCAGGTCCGGCTCGTCGTCGTGCTGCCCGGTGAGGACCCGCGTGACCAGCGAACGCTGAGGGTGGCTCTCGGCCTCCTCCTCGGTGATCCGGCCCTCGTCGATCAGGCTCTGGACGAACGAGTGGTCGTGCGTGATCTGGGTGAACGTGCCGTCCCGCAGGAGGTAGGCGCGTGAGTCGCCGATGTGTGCGACGGCGATCTTGTTGCCGGTCCGCAGCAGTGCGGTGACCGTCGTGCCCATCCCCTGAAGCTCCGGCTGGCGCTGCATCGCCTGCTGCAGGCCGCTGTTCGCGCTGTGCAGGGCCTTGGCCAGAAGGTCCAGGGCATCATCGGCGCCATGGCTGTCGCCGTCGAGACTGACGATCTCGCCGATCGCGATGGAGCTGGCCACGTCGCCGGCCGCATGGCCGCCCATGCCGTCGGCGACGACGAGCAGGTGCGGACCCGCGTAGCCGGAGTCCTGGTTCACCGCTCGCACCAGTCCGACGTCCGAGCGGGCGGCGTAGCGAAGGGCGATGGCCAAGGGGGCCTACTTCCGCAGCTCGAAGATGGTCTTGCCGATCCGGACGGTTGAACCGACCTCGACCGGTGTGGGCTGGGTCAGTCTGCTGGAACCCAGGAAGGTGCCGTTGGTCGACCCGAGGTCCTCCACGAACCAGCGGTCGTCCCGACGGAAGATGAGGGCGTGTCGGCCGGAGGCGAAGTCGTCGTCCAGGACGAGCGTGCACTCGGGATTGCGGCCGAGCAGGACACCGTTCTCCTTCAGGGACACCGTCGTTCCGGCCAGGGAGCCGGCGGTGACCGCCAGCGTCGTCGGGATGTGTCTGCTGGATCCGCGCCGTGGTCTGCGGGCGACCGGTTTCGCGGTCGCTGAGGGCTTGGCGACCGGCTCGCGTGCCTGGCGAGGTAGCGCCTTGGGCTTTCCGCGGGTCAGCACCCTGGTGCCGTACAGGTCGCCACGCAGGACTCCGACGACGCTGAAGACGAAGATCCACAGCAGGATCAGGACGCCGAGGCGGATCACTGTGAGGGTGAGCTCACTCATGGTTGGTGATCACCGTCGCCCTGCGCGGTAGATGAGGGTGGTCCGGCCCACGTTCACGCGGTCACCATCGGTGAGGTGCTGGCTGGTGATCCGCTCGCCGTTGAGGAAGGTGCCGTTCGTCGAGCCGAGGTCGCGGATGCTCGCCACCAGGTGGGGGCCGTCGCTGGTCACGCGAATCTCGGTATGCCGCCTGGAGATCCCCGGGTCGTCCAGGATGACGTCGGCAGTGTTGTCGCGCCCGAGGACGGTGATGGCGGCCAGCAGGGGGTAGCGGTCCCCGTCGACGTCGAGCCAGGGGCGTTGGGCGGGGTGCGTGCGCGAGCGTGCCGGGGCGCCCGGCTCGTGACGCGCGCCGGAGTCGGGGGCCAGGGGCGGAACGGGCGCCGGCGCCGGGGCCACGTCGTTGGCGGGGAGAGGCGATGCGGTTCCCGGCGCGGGTGGGGCCGGCGAGGGGCGGGCTGCCGACCGGGCCGCTGCGGCGGGCATCGCGGGCGGGGTGCCCTTGGCCGTGGACGGGCGCACCCGGAATACCCCGGTCTCAAGGTCCTCGGTGGAGCGGAAGTCCACCGATATCGGGCCTCCGGGCTGGTATCGCTGCGACTCAGCGTGCTCCTGGGCTGAGGCAACGAGCTCGTCGGTGAGCATCTCGGAGAAGCCGGTCAGGCGTTCGTAGTCGGTGGGCGCCAGCTCGATGGTGAACATGTTGGGGACGAAGGTGCGCCCGTGGCCGAGCACTGCCGCACGGTCATCCATGGCGCGCCGCATGGCAGAGGCGATCTCCACCGGCTGTACCTCGGCCTTGAACGCCTTGGCGAAGACACCGTGAACGGCTCGTTCGAGTCCTCGCTCGACACGATCGAACAGTCCCACGGTGGTTCCTCCTAGGCGTTGGCCTGTCGATCGTAACGGGCGAGCGTGGGTGAACCCGCAGGGTGCTAGCCTGTGGCGCTCTCATCGTGCAGGTACGGCTCGTCTGGTTTGGTTTTCCGGACGCGCGTCCCTCACACTGTGAGCGCGCGCGAGTGGCGGAACGGCAGACGCGCTGGCTTCAGGTGCCAGTGTCCGAAAGGGCGTGGGGGTTCAAATCCCCCCTCGCGCACCAATGGCGCCCCGGGGCCTCTGAACCACAGAGGCCCCGGGGCGCTTCTTCTTGGACGGCGCGAGCCGCCGGCGCCAGACGTCGCGTGATGCTGCTGCTGGGGGCACCGGCCAAGGTTCTTCCAAGGTCCCGGCAGCAAGGTGAACCCAGGCAATGACAACGCTTTCGTCTTCTGTAGCTGACCGGTATTGAGGAGCCGACCCGTGGACCTTGTGGGCCCTTGGTGGGCCTGAGTATCCTTAGATATGGCCATGAGTCGGCAAAGCGATGGCCACGAAACAGTAAATTGAACAAGTTCTTCCACGAACGCCCAACCTGAGCGTGGAATTCCATCAGAGGTAAGGGATTCACGTGTCGTACATGCGCTCGC
>JANOHS010000094.1:0-3678 GCA_031406655.1 Micrococcales bacterium | reverse complement strand
CGGCCAGCTTGGCAACGGAGTAGATCGTCGTCGAGCGTCTCCCCTGCCTGCGTGGTGTCATTCGTGAGCGCCTCCGATGTAAGCGCTTACCACGATGCCTGACCACATCCGAAGACGCAACCCTTTTGACAGATAATCTTCCTGTTTGTCTAGTTTGCCCGGCACCCGGGCACCCCAACGGTGGCCCGCCTGCGCGTCCTCAGTGGCTGGGCAGAACCAACCTGAACGTGGATCCCGCGCCTGTGCCGGGGCTGGTCGCGGTGAGGTCTCCACCGTGGGCTTCGGTCAGGGCCTTGACGATGGCCAGCCCGATGCCGGAGCCTCCGTGAGCCCGGTCCGGGAGGAGCTGGACGCCGAGATGGTGACCGTTCCTCCGGGTGGCGTGTGCCTCAGCGCATTGTCCAACAGGTTGCCCAGGACCTGTGCCATCCGGTCGGGGTCCAGCATCAGGTCCGCTAGCCGGGTCGGGATCTGGGTCAGCAGGCGCACGCCCTTTGCCTCGTATGCCGCGGTGGCTGCGTGCACCGCGGCGGCCACCATCTTCCCCGGCGCTGTGGTCCGCAGGTTCAGCCGAACCTGGCCCTCCTCGGCCCGCGAGACCGAGCTGATGTCCTCTAGACGCTGACACCCAGTGCTGCTGCCACAGCCGCCTCCAGCGCCTGGGCCAGCAGCAGGCGACCGGCCAGGCCCGTCCCCCGGCCGGTGGGCTCAACGGCCAACCACTTCATGTGCCCTCGCCCATCCGGTAGCCGACGCCGCGGACGGTGCGCACGTACCGCGGTGAGCTCGGGTCGTCGCCGAGCTTTCTGCGCACGTGCCCGACATGGACGTCGACCAGGTGCTCGTCGCCGACCCAGGTCTGGCCCCAGACGGCTTCAATCAGCTGGCGCCGTGAGAACACGAGCCTGGGTCGGGCGGACAGGACCTCCAGCACGTCGAACTCGGTGCGCGTCAGCGCGACCGCCTCCCCGTCGAGGTGGACCTCGCGTCCGGCAACGTCGATGCTCAGCGTCCCGAACACTCGTGCCGGCCCTTCTTGGGCGGGCTGCGCTCTCGCGCTGGAGGCGCGCGGGCGGCGAAGCATCGCCTGGATCCGGGCCAGCAGCTCGCGGGGGCTGAACGGCTTGGTCAAATAGTCGTCCGCCCCGACCGAGAG
The DNA here is from genome assembly GCA_031406655.1 of Micrococcales bacterium. Classification (GTDB taxonomy): domain Bacteria; phylum Actinomycetota; class Actinomycetes; order Actinomycetales; family Dermatophilaceae; genus UBA4719. The sequence goes on along the minus strand of JANOHS010000094.1, from coordinate 2,522 downwards.
GCCGATGAGCTTGTCGATCTCTTCGCTGCGCGCGGTGAGCATGACGATGTAGCAGTCGGAGAACGTGCGCACCACGCGGCACACCTCGACACCGTCGATCAGGGGTAGCCCCAGGTCCAGCACCATCACGTCGGGATCGACCTGCCGGGCCAGGTCGATCGCCGCCTGCCCGTCATGGGCCAGGTGCACCTCGAAGCCGTCCCGGGTCAGGTAGGACCCCACGAGGTCGGCCAGGGCATGCTCGTCGTCAACGACCAGGACGCGCAGACCGCTGGCCGGCGCTGCAGTCGGGACAGGTCTGCCGGTCGGTTGGCTCATGGTCCAAGTGTCGGGGATCGGCAGCTCACCGCGGACGTCGGGAGCCTAAAGTCGTCGGGTGACCGCTCCCCTGCCCTATGGCCCCACGATGACGGCCATGCTCACCCCCCTCCGCAAGGCTTTCCTGGTGGTCAACCGCCGGTTTGCCGCTCCGCTGATCCGTGCTGGGGGCGGACCGCTGCTCACGACACCGGTCGCCGGCTCGATCCTGCTGCTGCGAACCACCGGGCGCAAGAGTGGTCTCGTTCGCGAGGCACCGCTGGGCTACACGGTGATCGACGGTCGGGTTGTGGTGGTTGCCGGCTACGGGCGCGGCGCGCACTGGTTTCGAAACGCCCTGGCAGATCCCGAGGTCGAGGTGCTCCTACCGGGAGCGCTGATCGCCGGACGGGCCGACGAGATCACCGAACCGGACGAGCGGCGGGCGGCGTTCCGAACGCTGATCGGGTCCATGGGCGTCGTCGGCAGGCTCACACTGGGCGATATTCGTGGCAGGAGCGACGCCGAGGTGGACACCCTCGCGCAGGCCTTCCCGATCCTCGCCATCACCCCGACCGCCGTCCGCTCTGGCCCGTTCGACCCCGGCGACATCGGCACGCGGGTCAACGCCGCGCTCTGGGTAATCCTCGGGGCGGCCGGCTTCGCAGCTGCAGTGTCGCGTCTGAGGCCTTCTCAACGTTGACGGTGCGGGCCCCTCAGCCAACGCTCGACGCGTGGTCGGCCACCTCGGTCTGCAGGCTGCGCGCCGTCCGGACGTAGCCGGTCGGCGGCGGCCGGGGCGGCAGCTTCAGCGGGGGCCGCGCCACCGGCTCGTAGGGAATGTTGGACAGCAGGTCGGCGATCATGTTGATCCGGGCGCGTCGCTTGTAGTCACTCTCGACGACCAGCCAAGGTGACTCGGGAATGTCGGTGTGGACCAACATCTCGTCCTTTGCCCTGGAGTAGTCCTCCCACCGGGTGAGGGACTCCACGTCCATAGGTGAGAGCTTCCACTGCCGCATCGGGTCCTTCACCCGGGATCGGAACCGGAGCTCCTGCTCCTCGTCGCTCACGGAGAACCAGTACTTGCGCAAGATGATGCCGTCCTCGACCAGCAGCCGTTCGAAGATGGGGCACTGGTGCAGGAACCTCCGGTGTTCCTCGGCCGTGCACAGCCCCATGACCCACTCGACGCCGGCGCGGTTGTACCAGCTGCGGTCGAAGAGCACGATCTCCCCGGCGGCAGGCAGCTGCTCGACGTACCGCTGGAAGTACCACTGCGTCTTCTCGCGTTCGGTGGGGACCGGCAGCGCCGCGATGCGGGCAACGCGAGGGTTGAGATACTCGGTGACCCGCTTGATCGTGCTTCCCTTGCCTGCGGCGTCGCGTCCCTCGAAGACCACGACGATCCGCCTGCCCTCGGCCCGCACCCACTCCTGCAGGACGACGAGCTCGGCCTGAAGCCGGATGAGCTCCTTCTCGTAGACACTCTTCTTCACCAGCGCCCAGCTCCTTGTCATCGTCTGCGTTCGGCCCCGGGTGAGGCGCGCCCTAAGGTCCAATCAAAGCAGTGATGGCGGTGTCGTGGGCCACAAATCACGCGGTGCATGACCACCGCCGACGGCACCGACTGGCGCCGGTCCGCGGTTGCCTGCAGGATTTCGGACATGGACCAAGCGCGGGCAGCTGCTCAGACACGGTGTGCAGCTGCGCTGAGCGCACTGTCCGACGAACGCCGGTTGCTGTTCGCCCTCCGGTTGGACAGGTGGTGGCCCGACCTGGTCGAAGGGCTGACGGCGCTCTACGGGACCGAGGTGACCAAGGAGGTCGCGCTGCGACTGGCGGACCGCGCTGCAACGGCATACCTGGAACGCGACCCCGACCTCCACCGGCTCGACCTCCTGCGCAGCCTGCAGCCGGACTGGCTGCAGCAGCCGCACATGGTCGGATATGCCGCGTATGCCGACCAGTTCGCAGGTGACCTGAGCGGAGTGGAGCGGCGGATCCCCCACCTGCACGAGCTCGGGGTGACGTATCTACACCTCATGCCGCTGCTCCAACCGCGGGCGGGCGACAGTGACGGTGGGTTTGCCGTGGCTGACTACCGTAGTGTTCGCCCCGACCTTGGGACGATGGACGACCTGCGCAGGCTGGCAAAGTCCTTGCGGGACAACGAAATCAGCCTCGTGCTCGACCTTGTGCTGAACCATGTCGCCCGGGAGCAC
>JANOHS010000087.1:0-3914 GCA_031406655.1 Micrococcales bacterium | reverse complement strand
GCCGTACCAGATCTCCAGGTCGAACGGCTTCATCAGTCCGGTCAGCTCGAGGCCCTCGGCGATGACCGCCCGCTTGGCCGTCCGACCGCCCTTGAGCCGCATCCGCACGTTCTGCTCGTGCGGGACCAGCTGGGGCGGCCCGACCTCCTCGAACCGGCGCAGCCGCGTCTCGGCGGCCTGGAGCTTGGGCGCCATGTCGGAGTTGTACGACGCCTTCTGGCGGTACATGACCACCAGCGCCTTGAGCTTGACGTGCTCCTCGTCCCACCGGCGCCGCAGCTCCTCGAGCTTGCTGTTCCGGTCGATCCGCGCCTGGTGGTATGTCGAGAAACGGCCGGCGTGCACCCACAGCGTCGAACCGGCGGCGCCGGGCTCCAGCGTGGCGATCCGGGTGGCCACCCGGTCGAGCAGCTCGCGGTCATGGCTGACGAACAGCACGGTCTTCGGGGAGGTGATGAGCTGCTCCTCGAGCCAGCGCTTGGTCGGCACGTCCAGGTAGTTGTCCGGCTCGTCGAGCATGAGCACCTCCTCCGGCCCGCGCAGCAGGGCCTCGAGCACCAGGCGCTTCTGCTCCCCTCCCGACAGCGTTCGCACGGAGCGCCACTGTGCCTGCTCGAACGGTATGCCGATCGCCGCCACCGTGCAGACGTCCCACAGCGTCTCGTGCTCGTACCCGCCCGCGTCGGCCCAGTCGGCCAGCGACTGCGCATACGCCATCTGCGCAGGCTCGTCGTCGACCTCGAGCATCCTCATCTCGGCCCGCTCGAGCGCTGCGGCGGCCTCGCGAACAACTGGCGGCGCCACACCGACCAGCAGGTCACGCACGCTCGAGTCGTCACGCAGCGACCCGATGAACTGGCGCATGACGCCCAGCCCGCCGCTTCGGGTCACCGCCCCCTCGGCCGCGGTCAGGTCCCCGCTGATGATCCGGGACAACGTCGTCTTGCCGGTGCCGTTGGGACCGATCAGGGCCACCTTGGCGCCTTCGCCCACCCTCAGGCTGACCGCGTCGAGCAGTGGTCGCCCATCGGGCAGGAAGTAGCTGACGGAGTTGACATCGAGGTGACCCACAACAGGCCACTCTGGCGCATGGGCAGTGGCTACGTCACCTCGTTATCGGAAAGGCGGGACCAGCAAACCCCCGCCTCGGGTCAGTCCGCGCCGGCGACCCGTCGGACGCGTGACTCCCTGTGGCGCACGCCCAGCTGCCCATCGGCCGGGTACGTGACCTCCTCCAGGCTCAGCCCATGTGGTGGCATCACCACCACAGCCGGATGTCGTTGCCCCGCAACGAGAACCTCGGCAGGCCACCCGAGCGGCCGGCGTCCATCGCCGACCGGGACCACCGCCCCCACCAGTGCCCGAACCATCGAGCGGCAGAACGCGTCCGCCACGACGGTCGCGCAGACCGTGCCGTCAGCAGTCCTCGTCCACGAGTACTCAAGCAGTGTCCTGATGGTGGTGGCACCCTCACGCCGCTGACAGAACGCGGCAAAGTCAGCCAGCCCCAACAACCGCTGGCTGGCCTCATGCATGGCCCGGACGTCAAGTCGCCGTCGGTGGACGACGGTGTCATGGCGGCGCAACGGGTCGAGCAGGGCCGGCTGGTCGCAGATGCGGTAGAGGTAGCGGCGCTGGGTTGCCGAGAAGCGCGCGTGCAGCCCCTCAGGGGCCAGCGAGACATCGTGGATGACGATGTCTTGGGGCAGTAGCCCGTTCAGCCGGGTCAGTGCGGCCTGGGCCGGCGTTCGGTGGGCCCGCCCGGGCAGCAGAGCGAAGGCGGCCGGGTCGACGTCAACATGTGCCACGGCGCCCCTGGCATGCACCCCGGCGTCGGTGCGACCGGCCACCGTCAGCCGGACCGGTGAGGAGGCCCGCAGGATCAGCGTCAGCGCGGCAGAGAGCTCGTCCTCGACCGTGCGCTTGCCGGGCTGCATGGCCCACCCCGAGAACGCGGTCCCGTCATAGCCGAAGTCGAGGCGAAGCCGCACCGAAGGCGCGAGCCCGCCACCCCCAGCGGGGGTGGCGGGCTCGTTGTCGTCCATGGCGGCAGGCTAGCGAAGTGGCCGTCAGCGCGACGGTCAGGCTCAGGCCTTGGTGTTGGACGAGTCGTCGGCAGCGTTGTCGGGATCCTGAACCACAACGGCCTCGGCCTCAGCCTCGACCTCGGCGGGAGCCGCGACCTCGTCAACAACCGGAGCCGTCGCAGCCTCGGCTGCCGCCGCCTCGGGTGCCGGCGCCTTGGCTGCCGTCTTGTCCTTGGCTGAGCGCTTGGTAGCAGCCTCGGCCTCGGCGACGGTGGCCTTCTTGGGCGAAAGCGGCTCGCGGACCAGCTCGATCACGGCCATGGGGGCGTTGTCGCCCTTGCGGTTGCCGATCTTGGTGATCCTGGTGTAGCCACCTTGGCGCGCCGCCATGTCTGGCGCGATCTCGGTGAAGAGTCGGTGCACGACGCCCTTGTCGCGCACGACCGTGAGGACGCGGCGACGGGCGTGCAGGTCACCGCGCTTGGCGAAGGTGACGAGACGCTCGGCGAGGGGGCGCAGGCGCTTGGCCTTTGCCTCCGTGGTGGTGATCTGGTCGTGCTCGAACAACGACGTGGCCAAGTTGGCCAGGATCAGCCGCTCGTGCGCCGGACCGCCGCCGAGACGGGGACCTTTGGTTGGCGTGGGCATGTGTGGTTCTCCTGTTGGTCTCTGACCGACCCGCGTTCAGCGGCTCAGTCGCGCAGCTTATGAATCGGTCAGTACTGCTCGTCTTCGGCGAACGACGCGTCCTCATCCACGTCGTCGTCGTAACGGTCCACGATTGCGCTCGGGTCGAACCCGGGCGGGCTGTCCTTGAGCTGCAGGCCCATCCCGACGAGCTTGGCCTTGACCTCATCGATCGACTTGGCGCCGAAGTTGCGGATGTCGAGCAGGTCGGCCTCGCTGCGCCCGACAAGCTCACCGACGGTGTGGATGCCCTCACGCTTGAGGCAGTTGTAGGACCGAACCGTCAGGTCGAGGTCCTCGATCGGCAGCGCCAGATCAGCAGCCAGGGCCGCGTCAGTAGGCGAGGGGCCCATGTCGATGCCCTCGGCCTCGACATTGAGCTCACGGGCAAGACCGAACAGCTCGACCAGGGTCTTTCCGGCCGAGGCCATGGCGTCACGGGGAGCCATCGAGTTCTTGGTCTCGACCTCGACGATGAGCTTGTCGAAGTCGGTGCGCTGCTCGACCCGTGTGGCCTCGACCTTGTAGGTCACGGCCAGCACCGGTGAGTAGATGGAGTCAACGGGGATGCGGCCGATCTCAGCATCACCGGACTTGTTCTGCTGGGCCGAGACATAGCCCCGGCCACGCTCGACGGTCAGCTCCACCTCGATCTTGCCCTTGCCGTTGAGCGTGGCAATATGCAGGTCGGGGTTGTGCACCTCAACCCCGGCGGGCGGAGCGATGTCGGCGGCGGTGACGGAACCGGGACCCTGCTTGCGCAGGTACATCACGACGGGCTCGTCATGCTCGCTGGAGACGACCAGTCCCTTGATGTTCAGGATGATCTCGGTCACGTCCTCCTTGACCCCGGGGATCGTGGAGAACTCGTGCAGCACGCCATCGACGCGGATGCTCGTGACGGCGGCACCCGGGATGCTCGAGAGCAGGGTGCGACGAAGGGAGTTGCCGAGCGTGTAGCCGAAGCCGGGCTCGAGGGGCTCGATGACAAACCGGGAGCGGGCGTCGGATATGACGTCCTCACTCAGGCTGGGGCGCTGTGCAATCAGCACTGTTTCGTTCCTTCCCACGGGCGACCGCTATTTGACGCCTCGTGATGCTGCGGGACATGACTCCCGCGGTCCGCGCACCTCTGTCCGTGCGAACGGGCCCTGTGACGGACTGTATGCCGGGGGCTGGTTGCCCAGCCACCCGGCATAC
>JANOHS010000534.1:0-6447 GCA_031406655.1 Micrococcales bacterium | reverse complement strand
CTCGACAACTTCACCGAGGCGTGGCAGGTCGGTCACTTCGGCCAGTACATGAAGATGAGCTTCCTGGTGTCGGCATCGGTGGTGGCCGTCAGTGTCGGTCTGTCGATCCTGAGCGGATTTGCCTTTGGCACCATGCGTTTTCGCGGGTCAACCGCGCTGTTCTACCTTTTCCTGCTTGGCATCATGATGCCGAGCGAAGCCATCGTCGTGCCGCTCTTCTTCGACCTGCGCGCCGTTGGCCTCACCGACACGTTCTGGGCTGTCGCGCTTCCGCAGGTTGCCCAGTCCGTGGCGTTCGGGACCTTCTGGATGCGTGCCTACTTCCGCACCAGCAACCCGTCGCTGATCGAGGCAGCACGGCTCGACGGTGCGTCCAACCGCCGCATCCTCTGGCAGGTGCTCGTGCCGCTCGCGAGGCCGGCCATCGTCACCCTCACGGTGCTGGTGTTCATGTGGACCTGGAACGAGTTCTTGATCCCGCTGGTCATGGTGACCGACGAGTCCCTTCGCACCGCGCCCCTTGGACTGGCCTTCTTCCAGGGTCAGTACACCCAGGGGTTCACCCTGCTTGCCGCGGGCGCGGTCATCGTCGCAACACCGGTTGTGGCTCTGTACCTCATCCTGCAGCGCCATTTCATCGCGGGCATGTTGGAAGGTGCCGTCCGCGAGTAGGGCGACTCCCCTGATCGGCGGTGACAGCGCGGGACCTTCGTCCCGCTGGGGACATACCCGTTGGGGGTATGCTTGCGGCGTTGAGATATACCCCTACGGGGTACCCCTGAAGGAGTGAGGGCCGTGGACACCACCGCGCCGGGCTACCAAGCCACCAAGGACGCTCACCTGAGGCGACTGCGCCGCATCGAAGGCCAGGTTCGGGGCGTTCACAAGATGGTCGAGCAGGACACGTACTGCATCGACGTGCTCACCCAGATCTCCGCGGCCACGAAGGCGCTGGAGGCGGTCGCGCTAGCCTTGCTCGACGAGCACCTGAACCATTGCGTCACCAACGCCATCCACACCGGCGGCGACACGGCGACGGAAAAGGTCAAGGAAGCGTCGGCGGCCATCGCCCGCCTGGTGCGCTCATGAACCATCCGCGGCACTGACCGCACAAGCCCGAACAGACCAACGCCACACCCACCACAAGGAGAAATTTATGAGCACCCAGATCTTCCCCATGACCGGACTGACCTGCGGTCACTGCGTCGGCGCCATCACCAGCGAGGTCAGCGCTGTTCCCGGCGTGACCGAGGTGCTGGTCGACCTGGTCGCCGGTGGCACCTCAATCCTGAGCGTCACCGCCGACAAGGCGCTCACCGACGCCGAGGTGGCCGCCGCCCTGGACGAGGCCGGCGAATACCAGCTCGCCACGGTCTGAGCGCGACACGATCTGCGCCGAGCCGGCACAGGAGAAGAGGAACCACATGAGCACCACGACCACGCCCGACCAGCTCGACGCCAACAGCGTCGAGCTGGTCATCGGCGGGATGACCTGCGCCTCCTGTGCCGCTCGGATCGAGAAGAAGCTGAACAAGCTCGAGGGCGTCACCGCGACCGTCAACTACGCCACCGAGAAGGCCAAGGTGACGTATGCCGGGTCGGTCACCACCGAGGACATCGTGGCCACGGTCGAGGCGACCGGCTACACGGCAGCGGTGCCCGTTCCCAAGGTCGGCAGCCTCGCGGCGGCGACGGCAGGTCAGCCCGACGAGGACGACGAGAAGGATGACGAGGTCTCCCGGCTGCAACAGCGGCTGGTGTTCTCCGCGTACCTGAGCTTCCCAGTGCTCCTGTGGTCGATGATCCCACCGTTGCAGTTCGACAACTGGCAGTGGCTGTCCCTGACCCTGGCCTCACCCGTCGTGGTCTGGGGTGCCTACCCCTTCCACCGCGCCGCGCTCACCAACGCCCGCCACGGCGCCGCCACCATGGACACCCTGATCTCGGTGGGTGTCAGCGCTGCGTGGCTGTGGTCGCTCTGGGCACTGCTGCTCGGCGGTGCCGGCATGCCGGGCACCCGGATGAGCTTCGAGCTCATCCCCTCGCGTGCGAGCGGAGAGAACGACATCTACCTCGAGGTCGCCTCCGTGGTGACCGTGCTGATCCTCTCCGGCCGCTACTTCGAGGCCAAGGCCAAGAAGCGCTCCGGCGCCGCTCTGCGTGCCCTGCTGAACCTGGGTGCCAAGGACGTCGCCGTTCTGCGCGACGGCACCGAGGTCCGGATCCCGACCGACCAGCTCGTCGTGGGTGACGTCTTCATCGTCCGCCCCGGGGAGCAGGTCGCCACCGACGGGATCGTCACCGAGGGCACCTCAGCGGTCGATGCCTCGATGCTGACCGGGGAGTCGGTCCCCGTCGAGGTCGGCCCGGGCGACGCCGTGGTCGGTGCCACCGTCAACGCCGGCGGGCGACTCATCGTCCGGGCCACGCGGGTCGGTGCGGACACCCAGCTGGCGCAGATAGCCCGCCTGGTCGAGGATGCCCAGAACGGCAAGGCCGAGGTCCAGCGCCTGGCCGACCGCGTCTCCGGCATCTTCGTCCCGATCGTCATTCTCCTGTCCCTGAGCACGCTGGGGGTCTGGCTGATGACCGGTAACCCTGCCACCGCGGCGTTCAGCGCTGCCGTGGCCGTCCTGATCATCGCCTGTCCCTGCGCCCTGGGGCTGGCCACACCGACCGCCCTCCTGGTCGGTACCGGCCGGGGCGCCCAGCTCGGCATCATCATCAAGGGCCCGCAGATCCTGGAGTCCACCCGCCGGGTCGACACGATCCTGCTCGACAAGACCGGCACCATCACCACCGGCCGGATGAGCGTTGCAGCGGTTCATGCCACCGACGGCGAGACCCTGGAGGAGGTCCAGACTCTTGCCGGCGCCCTTGAGGACGCCTCCGAGCACCCCATCGCCAAGGCTGTCGCTGTGGCCGCCAAGGCTGCCTCCGAGAGCGCCCTGCCGGCGGTCGATGACTTCAGCAACCACGACGGCCGAGGCGTCTCGGGGCTCGTGGACGGGCACGCCGTGCTGGTGGGCCGTCGCACCTGGCTTGCGCAGGAGTGGTCCATCGAGGCACCGGCCGACCTGGCTGCCTCCGCCGACGCCGCGGAAGCCGATGGCCAGACCCCGGTCTGGGTGGCCTGGGACGGCGCCGCCCGCGGCATCATCGTGGTGGCTGACACCATCAAGGACACCTCGGCGCAGGCCATCGCCCAGTTCCGTACCCTCGGGCTCCGACCGATCCTGCTCACCGGAGACAACACCCGGGCCGCCCACGCCGTCGCCGCACTGGTCGGCATCGAACCTGCCGACGTCATCGCCGAGGTCCTGCCGGCCGACAAGGTCTCGGCGGTACGCCATCTGCAGGACGCCGGAAGCATCGTCGCGATGGTCGGCGACGGGGTCAACGACGCCGCCGCACTGGCCCAGGCCGACCTCGGCCTTGCCATGGGCACAGGCAGTGACGTGGCCATCGAGGCCTCCGACCTGACTCTGGTCCGCGGGGACCTGCGAGCCGCGGCCGACGCCATACGACTGTCCCGGACAACGCTGAAGACCATCAAGGGCAACCTGTTCTGGGCCTTCGCCTACAACGTCGCCGCCATCCCGTTGGCTGCCCTCGGCCTGCTCAACCCGGTGATCGCGGGCGCGGCGATGGCGTTCAGCTCGATCTTCGTGGTGAGCAACAGCCTGCGCCTGCGCCGGTTCAAGCCCCTCACGGCACCGAGCCCGGCGACGAAGGGCTGATCCGGCCCCAGCGTCATGACTGTCGTTCCGTGAAGATCTCCTGAAGTCCTGGAGTGATTCCCTGAGGGGCTTGCGGCTGAGCGGGCAAGATGTTGCCATAAAGGGACGAAGCATGTTCAAACGCCTGAAAGGGACTGATCGTGAGCACTGCCCGTATCCTCCTGGCCACCGCTCTGGCCACCGCTCTGGCCGCCGGCGCCGTCGCGCTCCCAGCCGCCGGCGCCTCCGCCGCAACGCCCGGCCCGGCCTTCGCTGAACACGTCGTCATGTGCGCCCAGACGATGGGCCTGGCCGGGGACCACAACCCCGGCGAGCACCAGGGTCTGTCAGGTTGGACCGGTATGCCCTGCGAGCCGTAGCCCTCACCGCTGCCGCGTTGTTCCCTCGGCCCAGTCGGGGCGGCGTCGATCTTGACGGGATCTTCATGGTTCGAATATCGGGCCCATATGTTGCCGATCCTAGGCTGTTGAAACCCCGCTGAGGTATCTGGGGAGCGACGTCGAGAGGTTTGACAATGCCCACATCCATGTACGCGGTCGACGGAATGGTGTGCGAGGCCTGCATGGCTGCGGTACTCGAGAATGTCCATTCGCTCTCGGGTGTGACGGTGGTGGCCATGGACCTCGTCACGGGTGGCCGGTCGCCAATGATCGTGACGAGCGGGACAGGACTGGGGGCTGAGGCGGTTCGCGACGCCGTCGAGCACGTCGGCTTCGACGTCCCGCGCAGACACCCTGAGGACCATGACCACTGGGCGCGTTAAGGGCGTCAGGGTCACCGTGACGGGTGGCAACACCGCTATCCCCGACAACGTCCGTGTGCCGGCCACCGACCCGGTGGTCGAGGTCGGACGCGATCAAGCAAGGAGCACAACATGTCCGAGAAGTCAGCCAAGGTGACCGATCCCGTCTGCGGCATGACCGTGGACCCGGCCACTGCCGCCGCCAGCATCGAGCACGAGGGCCGCACGTACCACTTCTGCGGCACAGGATGCGCAGCAGCCTTCCGTACGAACCCGGGAAGCTACCTCAAGGCCGCTCACTCCTCTTGACCTTCGCCGGGTCCACGCCGCTGCTGCTCATCGCGGTCCGGCTGGTCGCCGCCGGGGCAGGCGCCCAAACGTCTCGCCGGAATACCCCATAGGGGTATATGGTTGACGGGACACCTAGGCGGATGGCCAGGCGAGACTTCGACCTACAGGTTGCTTCTACGGTCCTGAGGTCGGACCGCCCACCATCGGCCAGCACACATCCGGAGGTTGACATGAGCGGCAGCAGCAGGACTGCAGTCATTGAGGTTTCGGGTCTGCAGTGGGCGACGTCCAAGGCGAGCGTTGAGGCGACCTTGTCCCGTCGCCCCGGAGTCCTGGCCGTTGCTGCCAACCCGGTGGCACAGACCGCAACGGTGACCTACGATCCGGCGCGCACCACGGTGGCCGAGCTCGCCGGGTGGGTCCGCGAGTGTGGCTACCACTGCGCCGGACGTTCGGTCCCACAGCATGTGTGCGACCCGATGACCGAACCCAGCGACGCCCACGCTGAGCGCGAGGCCCACGCGGGGCATGGCGCTGACCCGGCCGAGGCTCAGGTGCGCGGTCCGCAGGACGTGATGGGGCACGGGGGCGGCCACGGTGGAATGTCGATGGCGGACATGGCCCGCGACATGCGCAACCGGTTCCTGCTGGCGGCCGTCCTCTCGGTGCCGATCCTGCTGTGGTCGCCGATCGGCCGGGACGTGCTCGGGTTCACCGCTGCTGCGCCGTTTGGCCTGCGCGACGACGTGTTCTCGCTGTTGGTCTCGGTGCCGGTGATCTTCTACTCCGCCTGGATCTTCTTCGACGGGGCCTTCCGGGCGCTGCGGGCCAGGACGTTGGACATGATGGTGCTGGTGGCCGTCGCGGTCGGAGCCGGGTGGCTCTACAGCCTCTGGGTGACGTTCACCGGAGGCGGCGACGTCTTCTACGAGGCGGCAACGGTGCTGACCGCGTTCGTCCTGCTCGGGCACTGGTTCGAGATGCGCGCTCGAGGTGGGGCCAACGAGGCGATCCGCACCCTGCTGGAGCTGGCCCCGCCCATGGCCCTGGTGGACCGCGAGGGCGAACCGGTCGAGGTGCCCACCGCAGAGGTCGTCGTCGGCGACCTGCTGCTGATCCGCCCGGGCGCCAAGATCCCGGTTGACGGCGTGGTCGAGGACGGGGAGTCCGAGATCGACGAGTCGATGGTCACCGGTGAGAGCCTGCCCGTGACCAAGCTGGCCGGCTCAGAGGTGATCGGCGCCTCGATCAACACCACCGGCACGCTGCGGGTGCGCGCGACCAAGGTCGGCTCCGACACAGCCCTGGCGCAGATCGTCGCCCTGGTGCAGGAAGCGCAGAACTCCAAGGCTCCCGGCCAGCGGCTGGCGGACCGGGCTGCGTTCTGGCTGGTCCTGGTCGCGCTGATCGGTGGCACGGGGACGTTCCTGGCCTGGCTTGCTGCCGGCCGGTCGGTCAGCGAGGCCATGCTCTTCGCGATCACCGTCGTGGTCATCACCTGCCCCGACGCGCTCGGGCTGGCGACCCCGACCGCGATCATGGTCGGAACAGGTTTGGGTGCCAAGCGCGGGGTGTTGTTCAAGAATGCCGCCGCCTTGGAGACCTCCGCCCGGATCGACACCGTCGTGATGGACAAGACGGGCACCCTCACCAAGGGCGAGCCTGAGGTGACCG
>JANOHS010000050.1:0-7110 GCA_031406655.1 Micrococcales bacterium | reverse complement strand
TCTTGATGCGCTTGAGCTGGGACTTGATATTTGCCACGAGGACTCTTTCTCACATTCGGGTAGGTCGATGGTGCTCTGTCATGAGGGCGACAGACGCGACTCGGGACCGGGCGTGGGGATACCCGTGGTTGAGCCGCTCTGGGTGGAACCGCATGCGCACGACCTGAGCGCGCGCGAAGGTCAAATCTAGCAGCGAGCAGCACGCCCGACCAAACCGCAGCCCGTCTGTCGCGCCTCAGCCCCGACCGCTGGTTGCGCCGAAACCACCGAATACGTGCTTCCCCAGCCACGATTCGGTGGTCTCGGGGCAACAAGCGGGAAGGGGAGGATCAGGTGGATGCGGTGCGGGAGCTGCAGATCGTCAGGATCGCACGCTCGACGGCATAGACGGGATCGCGCCCGCCTCCCTTGACGTCGAAGTCCGCGGCGGCCACGGCCTGGATCGCGCGGCCGACACCGTCAGGGTCCCAGCCGCTGAGCTTGCGGCGCGCCTGGTCGACCTGCCACGGCGCCATCCCGAGCGTCATGGCCAGCTGGGCCGAAGGGCCGCGACCTGCGCTGGCAACTCGCACCATCTGGCGCAGCTGCATGGCCAGCACCGCGACGAGCGGCACCGGGTTGTCACCGGCAGCGATCGCGTGGCGCAACAGTCGCAACGCCTCCCCCGCGTGGCCGGCGATCGCGGCGTCGGCGACCTTGAAACCGCTGGCCTCGACCTTGCCACCGTGGTACTTCTCAACCATCGCGTCGTCGACCACGCCCTCGGTGTCGGCGACCAGCTGCGCGCACGCGGCGGTCAGCTCGCGGACGTCCCGGCCGACGGCCTCGACCAGTGCCCGAACCGCGTCGGGGGTCACCTTGCGGCCCTGGCGGCGGAACTCGTTGGTGACGAACTGGGCCTTGTCGCCATCGGACTTGATCAGCGGGCAGTCGATGACCCGTGCCCCGGCCTTCTTCAAGGTGTCGAGGACCTTCTTGCCGCGCAGCCCGCTCTTGTGTGCCACCACCAGCGTGATCTCGTCGGCGGGCGGCGCAGCCAGGTAGTCCAGCACGTCGGTCTGCAGGTCGTCGGGCGCCTCATCGAGGTCGTGAACGACGATCACCGAGGACCCGCCGAACAGCGATGGGGAGGCGTGCATGCGCAGGGTCCCGCCCTGGTAGCCCTCGGCATACAGCTTGATCACCTCGACGTCGGGGTCGCCGGCGCGCAGCGCGTCAATGATCGAGGCGAGCGCGCGCTCGGCCAGGACACCCTCCGGGCCGGAGATCAGCACGTATGGCGGCACGCCGGTCGCAGGGGTAGCTGAGCTCACGTGCCCAGCCTGTCATGCGTCGGCGACAGAGCGCCGTGCCACCCTCGCGAGTGCTCGTGGCCAAACCAGCACGCCTTGTGCTGCGCCTCGCTCACCCCGCTATCTGTATGGCCAGCTCGTCGGACTCGAACGGATCGGCCAGGCCCACGTCGGCCAGCGGGACCCCGAACATGTCACAGAGCTGCCTCAGAGCGTCCGCATCGCCAGAGACAGCCGCCCGACGAGCCGCAACCGTCGGACCGTGCAGCAGCTTGCCGGCAATGGCGTGCGCCGAGCGCGAGAGCGCCTCGGGGTCCGCGCCGTCCCAGCCGGCCGACCTGGCCAGCTCGGCGAGGCACTGCGCTTCGACGCGATGGCGCAGCGCCGCGATCACCGGACCTGCCTGGCGGGCAGCCATCCCCTCGGCGAACCTGCGTGCCGCAGCCGTGGCCATCGCTGCCGCAGTCGAGAGCGCCGCTGCCATGGCCGGATCGGCGGTCCCGTCGTCCGCCAGGCCCTCGAGGTCGATCAGCGTCACCCGCGGCACCTGAGCCACCGCGGCGTCGACGTTTCGCGGCACAGACAGGTCGACAACGGTGAGCGGACGGGTCCGGCCGGTCATGGCACGGCTCACCTGGCCCACCGTCACAACATGCTGTGCCGCGGACGTCGCGCAGATCAGCAGATCCGCCGCGGTAATCCCCCGGGTCAACGCCGGCAGTGGACATACGGTCCCCGTGCCGGCCAGCCGCGCGGCATACGACAGGTCTCGTGCTGCAACCACCGGCCGGATGCCGAGCCGGCCCAGGTGCGCGACCGCGGCACCGGCCATGTGCCCCGACCCGACGACAAGAACCGTCGGGTCGGGGCCCCCTCGCAGCGACGCCATACCGACGTCGACGGCCCGGTGAGCCAGGGAACGCGAGAGCCCGTCCAGAAACGTCGAAGCGCGCACCTGTCGGCCCGAGCGCAACGCTGCAGGGAAGAGCCGGCCCAGAACCAGGCCGGTCATCCCTGCCGTTCTGGCCTCGCGAAAGGCCGACCGGGTTTGTGCGAGGATCTCGACCTCTCCGAGGACCCGGGAGTGCAACCCGGCAGTCACGTCGAAGAGGTGGTCAACCACGGCCCGTCCGGTGCGGACCTCGACAACCCCCCTGAGATCGTCGACGCTCGCACCGGAACGTTCCGCGAGCAGGTCGAGCACCACATCGAGCAGCTCCCTGGGCCTGGGTGCCGCTTCGCCGACATAGATCTCGACCCGGCTGCAGGTGGAGAGCAGGACCGCCTCGGAACAGCCCAGCGCTCCCAGGAGCGCGAGCACATCAGGGCGGTCCTCCCGGCGAACCGCCAGTCGCTCAAGGAGCGCAAGCGAAGCGCCGCGGTGGGAGACACCCACCATGGTCAACCGAGTCACCACGACCTCCGGCGTTCGCTTCTCCCTGAGTCCACGACCCTGCACCCGGGGGCTTGGGAAAAGGTTGGGGAGAGGCTCAGAACATCTTCGGGGCGTCGGAGACCACGAGGCCCAGAAGGGCGAGCCGGGCCGCAACGACGTCGGTCGACAGGTCGAGGTGGCTGGCCAGCTCGTCGAGGGTCAGCCCGAGGTCGACCCCCTCCTGCAGCTCCTCGTCCTCTGAGGAGGTCCAGGCCCGGCCCTGGGTGACCGCGGTGCGCGCTGACCTCGCCACGGGCGGAGCCTCGGCGACCAGAGCGTCGACGACCACCGCCCCGTCGGCCTCGTTCTCACCCGCATCGTCCGCCGAGGCGCCGTCGATCGCGCCGGCCATCCCGCGAAGCGCCGGCTCGTGCACCGGAAGGGGCTCGGCGGCCGTCTCGTCGAGGCGCTTGAGCGCGGCCAGGACCATGGCCTTGTCGATCGTCGGCCAGAACGGTGGCAGCGACTTCTGGAGGAACCCGGCGTAGCGGGCGGTCATCATCCGAGAGTCGAGGATGGCCACGACCCCGCGGTCATCACCTCGGCGCACCAGCCGGCCCGCGCCCTGTGCGAGACGGAGCGCCGCGTGGGTGGCCGCGACCGCCATGAACCCGTTGCCGCCCATCCGGGCAATGGCCTGCGAGCGCGCCGAGGACAACGGGTCGTCGGGGCGCGGGAAAGGGATCCGGTCGATGATGACCAGCTGACAGGCCGAGCCCGGGACGTCGACGCCCTGCCAGAGTGACAGGGTCCCGAAGAGGCAGGTCCTGGCGTCACGGGCGAACTGGCGCACCAGTGTTGAGGTCTGGTCCTCGCCCTGGCAGATGAACTCGATGCCGGTGCTCCCGTCGAACCGCTCACGCATCGCCTCGGTCGCGGCGACCGCTGCCCGCATCGAGGAGAACAGCCCGAGGGTCCTGCCACCTGAGGCCCGGACCAGCTGCTCGATCTCGTCGAGGGTCTCGGGCGCCATGCCATCACGTCCCGGCGAAGGCAGGTGCTTGGCGACGTAGGCGATGGCCTGTCTGGGGTAGTCGAACGGGCTGCCGACGTCCAGGCCCTGCCACGCGGGGGCGCCCTCGCCGCGCAGTCCGAGGGTGCCGGCGATCGCGTCGAACGTGCCGCCGAGCTCGAGCGTGGCGGACGTCATGATGACCGTGCGGTCACCAAAGACCTTGTCCCGTATCAACATTGCGACGCTCATCGGTGCGACTCGCAGGACGGCACCTCGTCTCGGGTCCTTGTTGACCCAGACGACGTCGAGCTCTCGTTGCTCCAGGATCCGCTCGGCGTTCTCGAAGATCTCGTCGATCGCCGCGCGCGCGACCTGCCGGGCACCGCTGTTGTCCTCGGGCGACGCCGGCTTCAGCTCGGTCTGCACCGCGCGGGCTGAGTCGCGCACCCGCGCGAGCGCAAGCGACAAGGAGTCCGGTATGCCGTTCAGCCGCCCCTCGGGCAGCTCGTCGACGATGGCCGCGAAGAACTCCGAGGCCTCGGAGACCTGGTCGGTCTGGGCGAGGCGTCCCGCCCTCTTGGCGGCTGCAGCGATCATCGGCGCAGTCAGCTCGTCGGTGATCGTGGAGGTGACCCGGTCGACGAGCTCATGGCCCTCGTCGATGACCAGCAGGTCGTGCTCGGGGAGCATCTGGCGGCCCTCGAAGGAGTCGATCGCCATGAAGCTGTGGTTGGTCACGACCACGTCGACGTCCTTGGCGCCCGAGCGTGCGTGCTCCACGAAGCACGCGGTGACCATCGGGCACTTCTGGCCCAGGCACTCGTGCGCCGAGACCGACACCTGGCGCCAGGCGCGTTCGGAGACGCCGGGAACGAGCTCGTCGCGGTCACCCGAGCGGGTCTCGTCGGCCCAGTCGCGCAGCCTGACGATCTCGGAACCCAGCCTCGAGAGGTTCGCGTCCACCGCCCCCACCGACAGCAGGCTGCCTTCGTCGTCGTCGGGGAAGCCGCCGGACAGCTTGTGCCGGCACAGGTAGTTCCGGCGCCCCTTCACCAGTGCGTAGGTCGGTGCGCGGCCCAGGATCGGCGCGATCGCCCGCACCAGCCGCGGCATGTCCCGGTCGACGATCTGCGCCTGCAGGGTCAGGGTTGCCGTGGAGACGATGGCGGGCCGGCCTGCCTCGAACGCATGCACCACGGCGGGGATCAGATAGGCCAGCGACTTGCCGGTGCCCGTCCCGGCCTGGACCAGGAGATGCTCGTCCTTGGCGACGGCGTCGGCCACCGCGTGCACCATCTGGACCTGCCCCGGACGCTCGACACCACCGATGCCCTGCACCGCGGCGTGCAGGAGGACGTCGAGGTCGTGGGCTTTCGCGGGCATTGCCTCAGGTTATGCCCGTCCGCCGACCCCCAACCCCGATGTTGGCGATGACTGTGGGGTTTGGGTCGTCAGAGCGACCGAGACCTCACAGTCATTGCCAACGGAGCAGAGCCTCGGACGTTGAATGCCGTGAGCTCGGCGACCCCAGTCCGGGGCTGATGAGATCGCCTTTGGACCTAGGCATTCAGCGTCTTCGGGGAGGACACTCGAGGTGGGCGGGACCCGGTGGGGACACCGGGCAGCTGAACCGTTGATCGGAGATTCGCGGTGGTCGGGTCGAGTGGCGGAGCCGGAGACGCCGTACCGGCGGTCGATCAGACGCGGCTACGGGTCGAGCTCGCCGAGACGCAGGAGCAGCTGGCGGCCACCAGCAAGATCCTCTCGGTTCTCGCCAGCTCGTCGTCGGTGCAGGATGACGTCTTCGACGCGATCATCGAGAACGCCCGTCACCTGTGCCGCGCCCAGGTGTCCCAGATCCACCTGGTTCAAGGTGGTACCTACGCCCTTGCTCGATCCGTGGGATCGACCCCGGAGTTCGCCAGGTTCGCGGCGAGCCACCCGATCGTCCGGGACCGGACCACCCTGATTGGGCGGGTCAGCCTGGACCGCAGCACCCAGCAGATCGAAGACGTCCTCGCCGACCCGGACTATGGAGGCCAGGACATCCAGAGAGTCGGCGGGTATCGCTCTATCATGGGGGCGCCCATGCTGGTCGACGACGAGGTGGTCGGAGTCCTGCTGGTATGGCGCACATCGGTCGATCCCTTCGACGACCGGGTTTCGTCCTTGCTCACCACGTTCGCCGCGCAGGCCGCCCTGGCATTGAGGAACGTGCAGTTCTTTCGCACGCTGAGGCGCCGTTCGGCCCAGCTGGCGCGCAAGGTCGAACAGCTAGAGGCACTCGCGGAGGTCGGCAAAGCGGTGAGCTCGAGCCTGGACGCTGACGAGGTGCTCACGACGATCGTCACACATGCCGTTGAGCTCTCCGGGACAGACGGAGGCTCACTGATGGAGTACGACGAGGACACGCACCTCTTCGGTGTCAGGACGGCATACGGGACGAGTCCCGCGGTGATCGACGCCTTGCGAACTACCCGGATTCACGTGGACGAGACCCTCGTAGGTCGAGCAGCCCTGTCACGACAGGCTATTCAACTTCCCAACCTCGAGCTCGCCGAGCTAGATCCACACCTGAGAGTTCTGTATGACGGTGGATGGCGGTCGTTGGTAGCCATTCCGTTGGTGCGTCAGGACCACGTCGTGGGTGCCCTCGTCGTCCGCCGCAAGACACCGGGCGCCTTCAGCGAGGAGACCTGCGAGATGCTCTCGGCGTTCGCCTCCCAGTCTGCCGTGGCGCTCACGAACGCCCGTCTGTACCAACAGCTCGAGCGTCAGAGCATCGAGCTTGCCGAGGCCAGCGCGCACAAGTCGGAGTTCCTGGCCAGCATGTCCCATGAGCTGCGCACGCCGCTCAACGCGGTGATCGGCTTCTCCGAAGTGCTCCTCGAGCGAATGTTCGGCGAGCTCAACGAGCGACAGGAGGACTACCTGCAGGACATCCTCGGCTCGGGCAGGCACCTGCTGGCCCTGCTCAATGACGTCCTGGACCTTTCCAAGGTCGAAGCGGGCCAGATGGAGCTCGACCTGACCACGTTCCCCGGGCGGGAGGCACTGGAGTCGGCGCTGTCCCTGATGCGGGGGCGCTCCGCCCAGCATGGCATCTCGACCCAGCTCGACTGCGCGCCCGATGTGGGTTCGATCCGCGCGGACGAGCTGCGCTTCAAGCAGGTTCTGCTCAACCTGCTGAGCAACGCGGTGAAGTTCACCCCTGATGGCGGCAGTATCGCGGTGACTGCATGGAGGGAGGGGAACGATCTTGTCGTCACCGTCAACGACACCGGCGTCGGCATCGCGCCCGAGGACCAGGAGAGGATCTTCGACTCGTTCCAGCAGGGCGGGCGGCTCACCTCGAAGGTCGAGGGAACCGGTCTGGGCCTCACACTCACCAAACGCATTGTCGAGTTGCACGGCGGGCGGCTGTGGTT
>JANOHS010000044.1:0-11161 GCA_031406655.1 Micrococcales bacterium | reverse complement strand
GTGGTCACCCAGCACGATCAGCGGCTTCACGTAGCCAGGCCGCCACCTCGTCATCGAGATCACTGAGGTTGAGTATCTCCAGATGGTGCATCCAGTGCGCAGGAACGGGGTGCACGACTTCCTTGAAGCGCGTGGATCCATCGAGACGGCCGAGAGCGATCGACAAGACGACTTCGGCGGTCGGTTTTCGAAGGTACTGGGCCGGCATCCAGAGGTAGGCGAAGCCTCGCTTGCGCCGGAATGCCGCCTGGCTCTTTGAGATACGCACCTCGAACGGCCCGAGCCGGCCGACTATCGCGCACACCTCCGTGAAAACCGCCAACGCATCCGCGTGACCCGCGAAGAACTCCTCAGGCGTCGCCATCCGAGCTGCCGTCACACGCTCATGATGGCGCGTATCGGGGACAACCGCATCCGCTTGAACCGCGCCTGAACCGCCCTTTGCCGGTCCCGACGCGACGCCGCGGGCGCGCAGATATCACGATCGCCGGCTGATCTGCGCACCGGCGAGCTACGTCAGCTGCTGGTTCGTTGGGCGCGTAGTGCCTCCAGCAGCCGCAGCCAGATCTCGCTGACCGTCGGATAGCTCGGCACCGCGTGCCACAGTGTTGACATGGGGACCTGTCCGATGATCGCGACCGTGGCCGAGTGCACCAGCTCGGCGATGCCGGACCCGACGAAGGTTGCGCCGACGAGGGTGTCCGACGCGAGGTCGATGACCAGGTTCGCTCGGCCGACGTAGTCATCGCGCAGCAGCGCCGCGCCCGCTACCGAGCCGATGTCGCACTCCACCGTCTCGACGTCGATCCCCGCCGCGCGCGCCTCGGCGGCCGTCTGCCCTACTGACCCGACCGCCGGGTCGGTGAAGGTCACCTGCGGGACGACGCCGTGATCGGCGCGGTCGGTGAAGCGCGTGTCGTCGAGCGGGCGACCGGCGGCAAGGCCGGCGATCACGTCGCCAGCGATGCGCGCCTGGTACTTGCCCATGTGGGTCAGCAGCGCGCGCCCGCACAGGTCGCCGACGGCGTAGAGCCACTGGCTGCCTGTGACGGTCAGGTGGTCGTCGACGTCGAGGTAGCCGTGCTCGTTGGCGGCCACGCCAACGGTGTCCAGGCCAAGGTCGTCACTGTTGGGCGTCCGCCCCGCGGCCACCACGATCTCATCGGCCGTGACCGACGTGCCGTCCTCGAGCGTGACCGTCACCTCGCCGCCGTGCACGTGCCCCTCGCCGGTGTCGCGCGGCCCTTCACGCCGCACCGAGGCCGCCCGCGCACCGAGCCGGACGTCGATTCCGGCTTTGCTGAACTGCTCGGCGACCAGCTCGCCGGCAAACGGCTCGGTGCGCCCGAGAAGCCGCTGCGATTCCTCGACGACGGTGAGCTGCTCCGAGCCCAGCCCGTGCAGCCACGTGACGGACTCGCACGCGACCACCCCGCCGCCGATCACGACCACGCGGCGCGGCACCTCGTGCAGGTTGGTGACATCGCGCGACGTCCATGGCAGCGCCTCGCGCAGCCCGTCGATCGGCGGCACTGACGCGCGCGTGCCGGTCGCCAGCACGATGGCGTGCCGGGCCGTCAGCGTGCGGGTCCCGCCTGCGGGCAGCGTCACCTCGACCGTCCTGTCGCCGGTCAGCCGTCCGCGTCCGCGCACAATGTCAATGCCGGCGCCGTTCGCCCACTGCACCTGCGAGCTGTCGTCGTGGTGCGAGGTGAACGCATCTCGGCGTGCCAGCACGGCGGCCACATCCACCGTCCGTCCGTCGAGTGCCTGCTGCGCTCCAGGCAGCTTGCGTGCCGTGTCGAGCACCTCGACGGGCCTCAGCAGCGCCTTACTCGGCATGCAGGCCCAGTAGGAGCACTCGCCGCCGACCAGCTCCTGCTCGACGATCACCGCGGACAGGCCGCTGCCGTCGCTG
Organism: Micrococcales bacterium; assembly: GCA_031406655.1. Classification (GTDB taxonomy): domain Bacteria; phylum Actinomycetota; class Actinomycetes; order Actinomycetales; family Dermatophilaceae; genus UBA4719. The sequence continues at coordinate 9,243 of JANOHS010000044.1, read as the reverse complement.
GCATACGCGGCGGCGTTCTCCCCGGGCGGGCCGCCGCCGATCACGATGACGTCCCATTCGGTGCGGTAGGGGTCCAGGGAGCCGGTCATGGACTCAACGCTAGCGGCCAGGTCCATCCGCATGCCGGGTTGGGCACGTTGACTGTCAGCGTTCCGTGATCACTGACAACCCGACCGACCCCGCAAGCTTCGAGCAGCACTACGGCCAGCACAAACAGCTGCCGACGAAGCTGCCGAGCCTGGCGCGCGCCGAAGTTGAGGCTCTCGGATGCGGGTTCCGATCCGCTCCGACAAGGCTAGGGTCAAACCATGAGCATCGCAGACATCGGTCCGCGTCCCCAGGCGTTCAACCTGGAGAGCGAGACGCTCGAGAACCCGAACTACCGCACCGTGGCCTGGAGCGGCAACTACCTGCAGGTCACCCTCATGTCGATTCCGGTCAACGGCGACATCGGGCTAGAGAAGCACCCCGACACCGACCAGTTCATTCGGCTCGACCGCGGCCGCGGTCGAGCCCAGATGGGACCCGGCAAGGACGAACTGACCTTCGACCAAGAGGTAACCGACGGCTGGTGCGTCATCGTTCCGGCCGGCAGCTGGCACAACGTCACCAACATCGGCGACGAGCCGATGCAGGTCTACACCGTCTACGCGCCGCAACACCACAAGCCGGGCAAGGTGCACCAGACCAAGGCGATCGCCGACACCGACACCGACGACGAACCCGCCGACTGGTCTGTTCAACCAGCCCCGGTCGCAGACCAGCACGCCTAAGGTGAGCCGCCGGACCAGGACTTCCGCTATTTCGGCGATCCGGGCGGGTGGATGACATGCGTCATTGCCGCTACGGGGTCGGCAAGCTACCGGCACCCGGAGAGACGGTGTTGCAGACCTCAACCGGGTCGCAGGCACCTGAGCTCGCCTGGGACAGCGACAGACTCGTTTGCCGCATGATCTCCTGGCAACGCGCACACAGGTCTCTATGGCTGATAACGACGACAGACCCGAGAACGACACCACTGACCCGACCAGCGACGAGCACGGGGACGTCCATCGCCGATTCGTGGTGCTGTGGAACGAACGCGCTTCCGGCGATGCGGGCGCCCTCGCCCTCGACTCCGCTTGGCAGCCGATCGCGAACATGCTGGAGAACCAGCCGGGTCGCCATCCGGCCTGGGGACCCCGGGGGCGGGTATCGACCCGAAGGAAACCGATTCTGAAGGGCCCGAGCTGAAAGGGAATCGCTCGGGGGTTGTGAGCTGGATGTTCCGCAGCCGGACGACCGGCCGGATCACGCTGGCCCAGCTCCCCAACTGGCTGCTCACGGTGTGGTTGCTGGCGTCGGCGGTGATGTGGCTGGGACACCCCCGAGGCTGGGTGCACGCCGCCCTGGTCGTCCTCGCCTCGGCGGCTCTCGCGCTGTGGGCCGGGGACGAGGTGCTGCGTGGGGTGAACCCCTTTCGTCGCCTCGTGGGCTTGGCCGTGCTTACCTGGCTCGGCTTCTCCCTAGTGAGACTTTGGCTGACAATCTGAGCAGTCGGAACCAGCGGTTACTGGACACGCGATGAAAAGGGCACCTGTCTGGAAGCGCTGCGATGTTCCCTTGTGCCAGCGTCTTTGAGGAGGTGCTGCAAAGTGATCCACCGAGTCGGTGCGGCCTGAGCAGTTTCATCTGGACCAGAGCTCGGAGGTAGCACCACGGGCCCGGCTCAGAGGCGGATGCCCGAGAACGCGAAAGAGGCCAGGTCGAGCGCTGCGATCAAGATGACCGCTCGGAAGAACCTCCGCGAGGACGGGTCGCTGTAGGCGATGTGGGCGGCTGCACCGGCCACCAGCACAGCTGCGGCGAAGCCAGCCCAGCGCCAGGTACCTGGTTGCCCGACCGGACCGAAAAGGATCACCGCGGACGCGGCCAACAAGAAGGTGGCGGCGGTCAGTGCGGTGGTTCTGGCGCCGATCCGATGTGGCAGTCCGTGGATCCCTGTGGCGACGTCATCGCCCAGGTCCGGAAGTACGTTGGCTAGATGGGCGGCCACGCCGAGCAAGCCGCCTGCGGTCATCGCCCAGGCTGCCGGCCACCGTGGCGGCAAGGCCGACAGGGTCGCGACCGCTGGGAGCATCCCGAAGGCGATGGCGTATGGCAGCCAGGACAGAACCGTTGCCTTCAGGCCCAGGTTGTAGCCCCAGGCGCACAGCACGGTGGCCATCGCAGCTGCGCCGCCGGGCCAGCCGAGTGCCGCCGAGAGCGCGAGGGTCAAGATGAGGGCGCCGACGGCGGCAAGACCGGCGACGCGGGGCTCCAACGCCCCCGTCGCGACGGGTTTGTCGGACCGAAGCACGGCACGGTCCCGTTCGGCGTCGAGGTAGTCGTTGGACCAGCCAATCGACAGCTGGCCGGTGAAGACCGCCCCTGTCACCAGAGCCCCGCGGCCGATGGGGAGGTCGGCCAGCGCCACCAGCCCGGCACTGATTGCCGTGACTGCCACCGATGGGATCGGGTGACAGGACAGGGCCAGCGCTCGGATCAGCTGGGATGAGGCCATGACGCGATGTTAGGGGAGCCAAGTGCCGGACAGTCTCACCGTGGGAACTTCCAACCATGGCAGGCCTACTGGCTGCACGACGGTCAAGCATGGCATCGTGAGCCTCGCGCAGATTCGGTACCAAACGAATCGTCAACAAGGTCATGCAGCAAACCTGTCCTTGGATTCTTGCGGACTATTTGCGGACCGCGGAGCCCCCAACACCCTTTGAACTGCGCAAACGCGCCGACTCAGACGTTGAAGCGGAACTCCACCACATCGCCGTCGGACATGACGTAGTCCTTGCCCTCGATGCGGACCTTGCCGGCCGCTTTGGCCGCCGCCATGGACCGTGCAGCGACCAGGTCGTCAAAGGAGACGATCTCAGCCTTGATGAACCCGCGTTGGAAGTCTGTGTGGATCACGCCCGCTGCCTGAGGTGCGGTCCAGCCCTTGTGGATCGTCCAGGCTCGCGTCTCCTTGTATCCGGCGGTCAGAAAAGTTTGCAGGCCGAGACTCGAAAAACCCACTCGCGCAAGCTGATTCATGCCGGCTTCGTCAACACCGACCGAGGCCAGGAGGTCTGCGGCGTCGTCGGGCTCGAGCTCGGCCAGGTCCATCTCGAGCTTGGCGTCCAGGTAGATCGCGTCGACGGGTGCCACCAGCTGGGACAGCTCCGACCTGAGCGAGTCGTCGCCCAGCTGGTCCTCGTCGAGGTTGAATACGTAGAGGAACGGCTTGGTCGTGAGCAAGGACAGCTCGCGGATCGCCTCGAGGTCCACTCCGGCAGCCGCGCCCGCGGCATACAGGGTATTCCCGGCCTCGAGCACCTTCTGAGCGGCAAAAGCGTTGTCCAGCAACGCTTTCTTGTCCTTGTTGACGCGTGCGTCCTTCTCCATCCGGGGCACGGCCTTCTCGAGGGTCTGCAGGTCGGCGAGGATCAGCTCGGTGTTGATCGTCTCGATGTCGTCCGCAGGGCTGACCTCGCCGTTCACGTGCACGACGTCGTCGTCCTTGAACGCCCGGATCACCTGGCAGATCGCATCGGCCTCACGGATGTTGGCCAGGAACTTGTTGCCCAGGCCCTCACCCTCGGAGGCGCCCCGGACGATGCCCGCGATGTCCACGAAGGACACCGTCGCCGGGACAACACGCTGGCTGTCGAAGAGCTCGACCAGCACCTCGAGCCGGGGGTCGGGCAGCGCCACGACGCCGATGTTGGGCTCGATCGTCGCGAACGGGTAGTTCGCGGCGAGCACGTTGTTCTTGGTCAGCGCGTTGAAAAGCGTGCTCTTGCCGACGTTGGGCAGGCCGACGATGCCGATAGTGAGTGCCACAAGGACAGGAGTTTAGTGGGCATCGAGCCTGTATGCCGCCAGGCACCTCCCGGATCAGGGGAGAAGCTCCAGCTCGGCCCCCATCGCCCGGTAGGTTCCGGCGGCCCGAGCGTCGCGGCTGACCAGCCTCAGCCCGTGCTGTGCAGCCACTGCCGCAACCAGAGCGTCATAGACGGCACCCCCGGCGATCCCGCGTGCGGACAGCTGGGCGATCACGGCGGCCGACCCCTTCGAGCTGAGGAAGCGGCTGTGCGGGAAGTTGACCTCGATCAGTCGCCTGGCGGCCTCCGGGGTCAAGCGATCAGGCGGGGCCAGTCTTGTGAGCAGAGAGTACGTCTCGAAGGCCGCGTGACCTGCCAGGCCCTTGGCACGACCCACCAGCGCGGCGTACGTGGCTGCGTGCGCGACATGACTGGGCTGGACGAACGCGATGGCGGCGCTGGTGTCGAGCAGGCATGGCTCCGTGCTATCTCTGGTCGGCAAGTCGCAGCTCCCGAACGTCGCCGTCGGTCAGGGGCGCGCCGCCCGAAGGCAACAGCAGGTGACCATCGCGCTCAACCAGGTGGTCGGTGCTGACGAGCTCGATCCGGAGCCCCGCGCCCTCGGCGAACACATCCACCTCGCCCGGCACGAGGCCCAGTCGGTCGCGCAGCTCCTTCGGGATCACCACCCTGCCTGCCTTGTCAATGGTTGTTCTCATGCCACTATCTTACCATTTGATTGGTTCCCAGTATGGCGTCGCCTCGGCCACGACGTCGCCGACGTGTCGGGCGGGGGCTGTCGGTGCTCTCTGGCACCGTGTGCCACATGGAGATCCTGATTGCTGCGGTGCTTGGGTTGCTGGTCGGCGTTGTAGCGACGACCCTGGTGGCCCGTGTCCTCTTCGATGGGCGCTCCGCGGCCCTGGCCACCGAGCGCGACCTGTTGCGAGAGCGGGTGATCGACCTTGAGGCCACGGTGTCGGACGACGCCCAGACGGCGACCATCCTGGCTCCCCTGCGGGACGCGCTGATTCGCGTCGAGCGTCAGGTGGGCACGCTCGAGCGCGACCGGCAGGCGCAGTTCGGCGAGCTCGGGGAGCGTCTGGGGCACGTCACCTCCACCACGAACGCCCTGCGGGATGCCACGGCCACGTTGGCTGGGTCACTCAACGCCTCGACCATCCGCGGGACCTGGGGTGAGGTGCAGTTGCGTCGGGTCCTCGAACACTCAGGTATGCTCCCCCGCTGCGACTTCGACGAGCAGGTGAGGGCAGTGAGCGGTCACGACCGTGGCGTCCGCCCTGACGTGGTGGTTCACCTCACGGGGGACAAGTGCCTGGTCGTGGACGCCAAGGCGCCGATGACGGCCTTCCTTGCGGCACAGGCGGATTCGCTCGACCCGATCGAACGCGCCCGGCTACTGGGCACCCATGCGACCGCGCTGCGCGGCCACGTCGAGTCGCTCGCGGCGAAGGCCTACTGGTCTGCCTTCACCACGACGCCCGAGATGGTCGTCTGCTTCGTTCCCGGCGACGCCATCCTCGCCGCAGCCCTTGGTGCCGACCCGACGCTCTACGAGTACGCCATGAGCAAGAAGGTCGTTCTGGCCTGTCCCGGCACCCTGCTGGCGCTGCTGCGCACCGTCGCGTTCACGTGGCAGCAGGACGCCCTGACCGCTAACGCGCAAGCGCTGCTCAAGCTGGGGAACGAGCTGTACTCACGGCTGGGCACCCTGGGGTCGCACGCCGCCCGGATGGGATCGTCCCTGCAGAAGTCCGTCGAGAGCTACAACGCCCTGGTCGGCGCACTGGAGTCGCGGGTGATGGTCACGGCCCGCAAGATGCACGAGCTTGGCCTGGCCGACGCACCGCTGCCCGAGACCGAGCCGGTCGAGGCTGCTCTCCGGCCCTTGACGGCCGCCGAGCTGGTCGTGGTGCCGATCGCTGAAGACCCGGATCCTGAAGACCCTGACCCCGACATGTCCCGTCCCGAGCTGGACCTGGGCCGTGTTCACGAGCTGGGGCCAAGGGCGACCGGGCGGCATACCGCTTAGCCCTTCGACGGCTAGCAGGTTTCCATCGTCAGACGCAGTCCTTCCAGTGCCAGCCGTGATGGAAACCAGCCACCGCCGACAAATCAGTGGAGGGAGCCCGCGTCATGATGGAGGGCGGTGGCCTCGGAGCCGGACCTGGCGTTCAGATCACGACGCAGCTCGTGCGGCAGCGAGAACAGCACGCTCTCCTCGGCGGCCGCGACCGGTTGGACGTCCTCGTAGCCGCGCTCGGCAAGGAAAGCCAGGACGCCGCGTACCAGGATCTCGGGCACGCTCGCACCACTGGTGACCCCGACCGTGCCGACCCCGTCGAGCCAGGTCGGGTCGATCTCATCGGCATAGTCCACCAGGTGACCGGCGGCGGCGCCGTGCTCCAGGGCGACTTCGACCAGCCGCACGGAGTTCGAGGAGTTGCGCGATCCCACGACGATCATCAGGTCGGTGTCCGGGGCCATCTGCTTGACCGCCAGCTGTCGGTTCTGGGTCGCGTAACAGATGTCGTCGCTGGGCGGGTCCTGCAGCAGAGGGAACTTCTCCCGCAGGCGATTCACGGTGTCCATGGTCTCGTCCACCGACAGCGTGGTCTGCGAGAGCCAGATCACCTTGGCCGGGTCGCGGACCTCGACGTTGGCCACGTCATCGGGGCCGTCCACCAGCGTCACATGGTCAGGGGCCTCCCCGGCCGTGCCGACCACCTCCTCATGACCCTCGTGGCCGATGAGCAGGATGTCGTAGTCCTCATCGGCGAAGCGCACCGCCTCACGGTGGACCTTGGTCACCAGTGGGCAGGTTGCGTCGATCGTCTTCAGGGACAGCGCCAGCGCCTCTTCGTGAACGATCGGCGCGACGCCGTGAGCCGAGAAGACGACCGTCGCACCCTCGGGCACCTCGTTGGTCTCGTCGACGAAGATGGCGCCCCGCTTCTGAAGAGTGGTGACCACGTGCTTGTTGTGGACGATCTCCTTGCGCACGTAGACCGGCGGCCCATAGAGGTCCAGCGCCTTCTCGACCGTCACGACGGCCCTGTCGACACCGGCGCAGTACCCCCGCGGAGCAGCGAGCAACACTCGTTTCGTCGTCACAGTCACACAACCATCGTAGGTTGAGAAGGCGTCGCCACCGATTCGCCGCTCATCAGCGCCTTCGGGCGCCGTGCACCCGAAGCACGTGCCGGCCCGCGGGGCACCCGGCTCCACAGGTCCTCGGACACCGGCGGCGGCATACGCCAACAGTGAGCGCAAGACACCGCGCACACCTAAAGTGACTGCCGTGACCAGTCCCAAGCCCCTCCCGGAGCGCGCCTCGGACACGACCGCGGAGGACCCCTGGCCGGTACGGCTGCTCAGCCTGAAGATCTCGGACTACGTCGACAAGATGTCGGTCCTGTGGGTCGAGGGTCAGGTGCTCCAGGTCAGCCGCCGTCCGGGACAGGTCACCGCCTTCCTCACGCTGCGGGACGTCGACGTCGACATGTCACTGAGCGTCACGGTCCGCACCACGACGTTGGACGCCATGTCCGCGCCGCTGGCCGAGGGCGCCCGAGTCGTCGTCCAGGCCAAGCCCATGTTCTGGACCAAGCGCGGCACCCTGCACCTGGACGCCCGCCAGGTTCGTCCGGTTGGGGTCGGCGAGCTGCTCGCCAGGCTCGAGCACCTCAAGCGTGTCCTGGCGTCCGAGGGGTTGTTCGACCTCGACCGCAAACGCCCGCTGCCCTTCCTGCCCCGCAAGGTCGGGCTCATCTGCGGTCGAGCCAGCGCCGCCGAGAAGGACGTGGTCGAGAATGCCCGAAGGCGTTGGCCTGCAGTCCAGTTCGAGATCCGGGCCGTCTCGGTCCAGGGGCCCAGCACGGTGTCCGAGATCAGTGGCGCTCTGCATGAGCTCGATGCCGATCCCGGCGTGGATGTCATCGTGATCACCCGGGGCGGAGGTTCACTCGAGGACCTGCTCCCCTTCAGCAACGAGGCCCTGGTCCGCGCGGTGGCCGAAGCCGTCACGCCGGTCGTGAGCGCCATCGGCCACGACATCGACACGCCACTGCTCGACCTCGTTGCCGACGTGCGTGCCTCGACACCGACCGACGCCGCGAAGAAGATCGTTCCCGACGTCGTCGAGCAGCGCGCTGCGATCAAGGCCACGCGCCTGCGGGTATGGCGGGCGCTCACCTCTCGTGTGCAGGGCGAACGTCGCGTGCTGGCTTCCCTGCTTTCGCGGCCGGTCATGGCCGATCCGCGGGCCATGATCACCGTTCGGCAACAGGAGCTGGCCGCACTCACCGAACGCGCCGGTCAACGCGTCCGGGCAAACCTGCACCGCGCAAGCGACCAGATCGAGCACCTGCGCGCGCAGGTTCGGGCACTGTCGCCGCTGTCAACGCTCGAACGCGGGTACGCCGTCGTCCAGCACGCCGATGGGAGCATCGTGATGGATCCCGCGGAGGTCCAGGCCGATGAGCTGCTCAGGGTGCGCGTGGCCCTTGGCGAGCTCAGGGTCCGTCCCGCCGGCGAAGAGCCGTAGGGTGTTCGGGTGGCCGACAAAGACGCGGGGACTCCCCCTTCGAGCACAGTTGACTTCCCGGACATTGCCGACCTGACCTACGAGCAGGCCCGCGACGAGCTGATCTCGATCGTGGCTCAGCTAGAGGGCGGCCAGACTGGCCTCGAGAGCAGCATGACCCTCTGGCAGCGGGGTGAGGCGCTCGCGGCCCACTGCAGCACCTGGCTGGACGGGGCCGAGGCCAAGCTGACCACGCAGGAGTAACCCCCCACCTCGACCTGTGGCGTGCCGGTCAGCTCGCCGGCACGGGCCGCAGCGCACCGGCGAACTGGGCGAGCTGGGCGTACGGGGCGGTCCCACTCAGGACCGTGATCAGCCCATCGGCGCCCGGTTCCTTCGACACGAGGCTGCGCTGGACGGTTTCCCTGGAGCTGAGCTTCTGCCACACCCTTCCGGCTGCCGAGATCGTGCCCTCAGCCTGGCCTTTCGACGTGTGCGTCGAGACCCACAGGTCGGTGGCACGGGTCACGCTCGTCTGGTCGATCGAGATGTAGTTGCCATCGGGCGAGAGGTAGCCCGCATGCCAGGTCCGAAGCCCCCCGCCGGTGGTGGTGAAGCGCACGTTGGTGGGCTTCCACCCCGCGGGCAGCTGGGGCTGGGAGATTGCCCACGAGGTCTCCTGACGCACCTGCCGGGCCACAGAGGTGACATCCACCGCCGGTTGGTCGACCTGTCGAACCCGCGGGACCATTGCCACCCAGACAAGGACCGCCGCCAGAATCAGGACCATCGAGATCACCATGCTGCGGAGGGTCCCCATGCCCCGCCTCGGCGCAGGCGGCTGCACGGCCGGAGCAG
>JANOHS010000004.1:0-2020 GCA_031406655.1 Micrococcales bacterium | reverse complement strand
GGGCGCCCCCGTGATGTTCGTCCAGTCAGGCGGCTGCTGCGCGGGCAGCACCCCGATGTGTTACCCCGAAGGGGAGTTCGTCATCGGCGACGTCGACCTGCTGCTCGGGGATGTCGACGGCAGCCCGTTCTACATCGACAGGCGTCTGGATGACGCGTGGCACCAGGAGGTGTTCCTGCTCGACGTCGCCGACGGCCCGCCCGAAGGCTTCTCCCTGGCGGCAGGCGAGGACCAGCACTTCGTCACGCTCTCTCCGGCCTGCACGCCCACGTCCACGCCCGAAGGCGCCAGACCCGCCTGACCCGTCTGAGCCAGGGCGCTCTCTCAGGACGCCTGCGAGAGCGCCTTGGCGATGATGGCCATCTCGTCCTCCAGCGAGGACGGCTCGTGGTACTCCGAGATGTCCAGCTGGTCGATCAGCGGCAGCTGGGCCAGGATGGCCTCCGGCGTGTTCTCGGCGAGGACGACGCCATGTGTCTCGGCGACGAAGACCCTGGCGACCCGGCCGCCGGCCACGGAGTAGACGTGTCCGTTGACCGGGCACTGCTCGTTCGCCAGGAAGGCAACCAGGGGGCTGACCGTCTCCGGCGAGACCTTGGCGGCCAGGTCGCCCAGGAGGTCCTGGGTCATCCGGGTCAGGGCGACCGGCGCGATGGCATTGACCTTGATCCCGTGGCCCACGCCCTCGATCGCCAGGACGCGGGTCAACCCGGCCAGGCCGGCCTTGGCCGCGCCGTAGTTGGCCTGTCCGAAGTTGCCGAACAGCCCTGAGGCCGAGCTGGTGTTCACGATGCGGCCGTAGCCCTGCTCGCGCATCGCGCGAAAGGCCGGCGCGCTGACGAAGAGGGCGCCCTTGAGGTGGACGTCGACCACCGAGTCGATCATGGTCTGGTCCATGTGGTGGAACGCCTTGTCCCGCAGGATGCCGGCGTTGTTGATCAGCACGTCGACCCGGCCGAAGGCGTCCAGGGCGGCCTGGACGATCGCCTGTCCGCCCTCTGAGGTCGCCACACTGTCGTGGTTGGGGGCCGCGATGCCACCCATGGCGGTGATCTCCTCCACGACCCGGTCGGCGGCGAACGACGAGGGGCCGGTGCCGTCCACTGCCGCACCGGGGTCGTTCACCAGGATGCTGGCTCCCCGACGAGCGAGCTCGAGCGCGTGGGAACGCCCCAGGCCGCCACCTGCTCCGGTGATGATGGCAACACGTCCGTCGAAGCGCAGGTCAGACATGGTCATTCCTCTTTCGTCGAGGGCTGATGGCGCCAGCGGCTGCTGACCCAGCGGAGGTCGTTCGTCGCCCCGGTCCGGGCGGGTCCTTGTGGTCCGCACCAGCGGTGCCGGCAACCGCGGGCGAGCCCACGAAGGACGACAGGACCGCCAGCAGGGCAAGCTTCTGTCGCTCGTCGAGCCGGGGGTCCTGGCGGATCGCGTCCTCGCTGAGGCTCCAGCCGTCAACGGGGGGACGGGTCACGATGCCCGCAGCCCGCAGCAGCATGGTCTCCACGGACACGCTCAGCGCCTGGGCCAGGGAGGAGATGACCGTGATCGAGGGCAGGGCCAGCCCGTGCTCGATCTGGCTCAGGTAGGGGTTGGAGATGCTGGCCATCTCAGCGGCCTGGCGCAGCGTCAGCCGGGCCAGGTGGCGCTGGCTGCGCACGTACTCGCCGAACGCGTCCGAGAACTGTGCACGGGAGGTGTCGCCCACCGGCCCAACCTTTCGCCAGGACCCCCGAAGGGATACGCCGAAACTGCTAGGTGCAGTCTAGCGGTTGCTTGGCGATAGGCAGCACAACACGCCGCCCTCAGCAGCTGGCGGGCGCCGGCCGGTTCGCACCCTCGGCGCGAAGGAACCTCTCGACCACGCCCGCCAGCACCTTCGCGACGTCGGGGCGTTGAAGGTTGTGACCCGCAGGCACCATGACCAGCGAGGCGCCCGGGATACGACGGGCCAGGACCTTGCTGTTCGCGGGGGCCACGATGCGGTCGTGCTCCCCGCACACGACCAGGGTCGGGGTTG
>JANOHS010000620.1:0-2477 GCA_031406655.1 Micrococcales bacterium | reverse complement strand
CCTGCATGAGGCCGTACTCGATCCCGTTGTGCACCATCTTGACGTAGTGGCCTGCGCCGACGTCGCCCGCGTGCACGAACCCCTCGTCGCGCGGACCCTGCGGACGAAGGGCGTCAAAGATCGGCATGACCATGGCGACGTGCTCGGCCTCGCCGCCACACATCAGGCCGTAGCCGTTCTCGGCGCCCCACACGCCTCCGCTGACACCACAGTCGACGAAGCCGATCCCGCTCGCGTTGAGCTCCTGCGCGTGGGTGATGTCGTCGGTGAACTTGGAGTTGCCGCCATCGACCACCAGGTCGCCGGAGGACAGGAGGCCGCTCAACGCCGTGATGGTCTCGTCGGTCGGCCTACCGGCGGGCAGCATGACCCACACGACGCGCGGCGCCGGCAACGCGTCCACCATCGCCTCAAGGCTCACGACATCGCTGATGTCGGGGTTGCGGTCGAATCCGATGACCACATGGCCGGCGTCGCGAATCCGCCCACGCATGTTGCCACCCATCTTGCCCAGGCCGATGAGTCCGAGGTGCATCGTGAAATACCTCTCTGCGGTGGTGGGCTCCTAAGCGGCGGGCTCAGTCTGCTCGACGGCTCAGCTCAGCTGGCGAAGCGGACGGGCATCAGCACGTAGCGGTAGGACGTGTCAGCATCCCCGTCGAGCTTGTCCTGGCCCGAGAGCACCGCCGGGCGACTGCTCTGGGTGAAGGACAGCCGGCTGTATGCCGTCCCGACAGCGCCGAGCCCGTCCAGCAGGAACTGCGGGTTGAAGGCGATCTCGATCTCGGGCCCGGTCAGAACCGCCTCAACTGCCTCACTGGCCTGCGCGTCGTCGCCCGAGCCGGCCTCGATGACGACCTGGCCGTCGGTGAAGCGCAGTCGGACCGGGGTGTTGCGCTCGGCGACCAGGGCCACCCGCTTGACCGCCTCGACCAGAGCGGTCGTCTCGATGACCGACTCGGTCTCCGCGCTGGAGGGGAAGATCGAGGTGACCTTGGGGTACTCCCCGTCGAGCAGACGGGTGGTCGCGCGACGTTGTCCGGCCTCGAAGCCGATCAGTCCGGACATGCCGTTGTCCGCAGCACCTAGGTGTATCTCGATCGAGCCCGAGGCGCCCAGCGCCTTGGCCGTGTCCGAGAGCGTCCGCGCCGGGACCAGCGCGACGTGGCTGGCGTCGGTGGCTTCGGGGTTCCAGGTCAGCTCGCGCATCGCAAGGCGGTAGCGGTCGGTTGCCAGCAGGGTGATCTTGTCGCCCTCGATCTCGACGCGCACGCCGGTGAGGATCGGTAGCGTGTCGCCGCGGTCGGCAGCGATCGCCACCTGGGCCACGGCCTGGGTGAAGACGTCACCGGCGATGGTGCCGGCGATGGCCGGGGATGACGGAAGGGTGGGGTAGTCGTCGGACGGCATCAGCAGCAGGCTGAACCGGCTGGAACCGCACGTGACCTGGACCTTGTTGCCGTCGGTCCGCACATCGATGGGGCGGGCCGGGAGGTTGCGCGAGATGTCGGCAAGGAGTCGGCCGAGCACCAGGACCGTGCCCGGCTCGGCCACCTCGGCGGCGACGGTGATCTTGGCCGAGACCTCGTAGTCGAAGGCGGACAAGGTGAGGGTTCCCTCGTCGCTGGCCTCGATCAGGACGCCGGCCAGCACCGGGACCGGCGGACGGTTGGGCAGGCCGCGGGCAACCCACGTCACAGCCTCGGCGAGAACATCGCGCTCAACCCGAAACTTCACCGGTAGACCCGCCCTTCGACGAACATGTGTGATGACAGCTGCGCACCTTGGTGCGCACTGACCCTAATGCCATCAGGACCCCGGGCCAACACGAATCCTCGTGCTCCGAGAACACGTGGCTCTCGTAGCTTGGCCCGCCGGTGTGGTGGTGGCTGCCCAGCGTATGCGCTGGCGTCGGTTGCTGGGGTCAAATGACGAATGTGTTGCGTCCCTCACCTCGACCTGATGAACAAGGCGTCCATCCCCAGGTACTCGGGGCCAATCCATTGTCATAGGTCTCATCGTTGTAGTAGGGCCTGTGGATTCTGTGGACAGAGCACGTTGTCGCAGGTGGGCCCCGCAAGGCCATGTGTATGACGGGTGGACGCCGGACGTGGACAACTCGGCTGCCCTGTGGACCGGCTCTGGTCGTCCACAGCGTCCCGTCCGGGAAGTCCGTGTTTACCCCCATCGAAGGGGCCGTCATACACGGGTTGTCCCCAGGTCGTCCACAGGGCGGGGGTGAGCGGGAAAGCGGGCGTCCACAGAGTTGTCCCCAACATGTGGATGTCCCTTAGGAATGCCTTGCCTGAGCGCTGGATCCAGAACGACGGTCGCTCGTCCACACAGGTGGACAACTTTGTGGAGCGGGGTCCCCCACCTGACGTAGCCAGCACGGGCCGGCCTGGTCGCTCAACGGGACGTGTTGCGGATCCGGTTGGTCAGCTCGGTGACCTGGTTGTAGATCGCCCGGCGCTCGG
>JANOHS010000603.1:0-2425 GCA_031406655.1 Micrococcales bacterium | reverse complement strand
TTCAGCCCGGAACTTGCCGACAAAGTTATCTATGTCATCGATGTGGCGGCGGGCGATAAGATCCCGCGCAAAGGCGGGCCTGGAATCACCAGATCCGATCTGCTGGTGATCAACAAGATCGATCTCGAACGGCCTTGGGGTCCTGGGTTGGGGCGTCGGCGGCATCGAGGCCGAGGCGGCCATGCTCGGCCAGCCGGTCTCGATGCTCATCCCACGCGTCGTGGGCTTCAAGCTGAGCGGCGCGATCCCCTCGGGTGCCACGGCAACGGACGTCGTTCTGACGATCACCGAGATGCTGCGTGCCCACGGTGTCGTCGGCAAGTTCGTGGAGTTCTACGGCCAGGGAGTCTCAGCGGTCCCGCTGGCCAACCGCGCCACGATCGGCAACATGAGCCCCGAGTTCGGCTCGACCGCAGCGATGTTCCCCATAGACGCGGTCACCTGCGAATACCTCCGCCTCACCGGTCGCAGCGAGAAGCAGGTCGCGCTGATCGAGGCCTACTGCAAGGAGCAGGGCCTCTGGCACGACCCGTCGGCCGAGGCGGTCTACTCGGAGTACCTCGAGCTCGACCTGGCGACGGTCGTCCCATCGATCGCCGGGCCGAAACGGCCCCAGGACCGTATCTCGCTGACCGATGCCAAGGCGTCCTTCCACACCGCGCTGATGGACTACGTCGACGATGACGAGGAGCACAACACCGTCGTGGACGAGGCCGGCAAGGAGTCCTTCCCGGCTAGTGACGCTCCGGAGTACCACCCCAACGGGCAGAGCGAGGCCGAGCACGCCGCCGACCACCCCCGCGACTCGACCGCGGTACCCATGACGGCCCGGGCCACCAACAAGGTGGCTCTCACACTGTCCGACGGCACCCGGACCGAGATGGACCACGGTCATGTCGCGATCGCGTCGATCACCTCTTGCACCAACACGTCCAACCCCTCGGTCATGGTGGCGGCGGCGTTGTTGGCCAAGAACGCGGTCGAACGCGGCCTGAGCGTCAAGCCGTGGGTCAAGACCTCGATGGCGCCAGGTTCCAAGGTCGTCACCGACTACTACGAGAGGGCCGGTCTCTGGCCCTATCTGGAGAAGCTCGGCTTCCACCTGGTCGGCTACGGCTGCACGACCTGCATCGGTAACTCCGGACCGCTGGCCGATGAGGTCTCCGCCGTGGTCCAGGAGCACGACCTCAGCGTCGTCTCCGTGCTGTCGGGCAACCGCAACTTCGAGGGCCGGATCAACCCCGACATCAAGATGAACTACCTCGCGTCGCCGCCCCTGGTTGTGGCTTACGCCCTCGCGGGCACCATGGACTGGGACCCGGACTCGGAGCCGATCGGCACCGACCCCGATGGCACCGACGTCTTCCTGCGCGAAATCTGGCCCGATGCCGCGGACGTGGCACGGGTCGTCGAGTCCTCGATCACCAAGGAGATGTTCAGCAACGACTACGCCGACGTCTTCGCCGGCGACGAGCGTTGGCGCTCGCTGCCCACGCCCGAGGGCAAGATCTTCGAGTGGGCGCCGGAGTCGACCTACGTGCGCAAGCCCCCGTACTTCGAGGGTATGCAGCGTGAGCCGAGCCCGGTCGCCGATATCGCCGGTGCGCGGGTCCTGGCCAAGCTCGGCGACTCGGTCACGACCGACCACATCAGCCCGGCCGGCCAGTTCAAGGCAGACAGCCCGGCCGGTGTCTACCTAGCCTCGCATGGCGTGGAGCGCAATGACTTCAACTCCTACGGTTCACGGCGGGGCAACCACGAGGTCATGATCCGGGGGACGTTCGCCAACATCCGGCTTCGCAACCAGCTGCTGGACGACGTGCAGGGCGGCTTCACCCGGGACTTCACCGCCGGCGGCGCCCAGTCGACCATCTACGACGCCGCCCAGAGCTACGCGGCGGCCGGCATACCGCTGGTTGTCCTGGCCGGCAAGGAGTACGGCTCCGGCTCGTCCCGCGACTGGGCCGCCAAGGGCACGCGCCTGCTCGGCGTCAAGGCGGTCATCGCGCAGTCCTACGAGCGGATCCACCGTTCCAACCTGATCGGCATGGGCGTGCTTCCGTTGCAGTACCCCGCCGGTCAGAGCGCAGACACGCTCGGGCTCGACGGGACCGAGACGTTCGACATCTCGGGCGTCACGGCACTGAACGACGGGACGACGCCAAAGACGTTGCACGTCAAGGCGACCGCCTCGTCGGGCTCAGTCGTCGAGTTCGACGCCGTGCTGCGGATCGACACCCCCGCGGAGGCGGACTACTACCGCCACGACGGGATTCTGCAGTACGTGCTGCGCTCGCTCGTGAAGAGCTGATCGAAGAATTGGGCACCGCCACGTGGGCCATGACTGTGGGGTCGCGGTCGTCAGGACGACCAAAACCTCACAGTCATCGCCAACGGGGACGGGTGTCGGCGCGGTTTGGCAGAC
>JANOHS010000559.1:0-2309 GCA_031406655.1 Micrococcales bacterium | reverse complement strand
CCTCCTACAGGGAGGTCTTCCGGACGCGGGGGTACCTGGCGATCTTTCTCGCGGCGAGCCTGTCGACGTGGGGCGACTACCTCGCGCGCGTCACGGTCGCCGTGTTCGTGTTCGAGCGGACCGGGTCGCCGTTGGCTGCCGCCGCCACTTTTGCCGTCAGTCTTCTGCCGAGCATCTTCGGACGAAGTCTGCTTGCGCCGATCGCAGACCGCCTCCCGTACAAGTACGTCCTGATCACCGCGCACCTGCTCCGGGCCGCGCTGGTTGGGGCTCTCATCATCGCGGTCAGCACCCACGTCACCTTGTGGGTTCTCTTCGCACTGTTGTTCCTGATCGAGCTGGTCGGCGGGCCGGCCATCGCGTCCAGCCAGATCCTGATGACCGACTTGTTCACCGATCGTTGGCTCTACGCCCGAGCACTGGGCCTGAGCACCCTCAGTGAGCAGGTCAACCAGGCAATCGGGCTGGGCCTCGGCGGTCTGGTGGTGGCCTGGGTGGGCCCGGCGCTGGGGCTGTGGTTCGACCTTGCCACCTTTGTGCTCTCGGCGCTGGTCATCACCCTCGTGGTCAAGATCCGGGCGATCCGCGGCACGCCCTCTGCGGGGGTCGTCGGCTTCTTCCGCGACATCGGCGAAGGCGCCAGGTACCTCTTTCGTCACCCGGTCCTGGTGTCCCTGCTCGCGTTGAGCCTGTGCTCGGTCTGGGCGATCGCAGCACCCGAAGCAGTGGCCATCGCCTATGCGGATGCAAAGGATCCGTCCGGGACTGCGCGACTGGGCGGACTGCTCATGGCGGCGCCCATCCTGGGTGCGGTGGCCGGTCTGGTGATGGTCGGGCGGTGGCAGCCTGCCCGCCAGAACTCCCGCATCATCGTTCTGGCTCTGCTCATGCCGCTGCCTCTGATCGGGACGATCTTCGCCCCGCCGGTGCCGGTCGCCTGGCTGTTGTGGTTCGCCTGCGGGGTGCTGCAGGCCTTCATGCTCCCTCTTCAGTCGACGTTCTCGCTGATCATTCCCGCACACATGCGTGGCCGGGTCTTCGGGCTCGCGGGTGCACTCTCCGTCGCCGCAAGCGGTGTCGCGTTCCTGGTGGCGGGCTACCTGGCCGAGCGCACGTCCTCCGCCTCGGCCGTTGCCTTCTGCGCTATCGGCAGTCTCGTCGCCATCGTCGTGCTGGCCGTGCGCTGGCCGCGAGAGGCTCTGCGTGCGGCCGTCGACACGGCATACAACTCCTAGCCTGCCGCTCTTGTTCTTCCCGCCCGAACACAGGTATGCCGTGCCCTACCAACGTAGGACACGGCATACCTTCAGATGTTCAGTGGTGCATGTGCATCGCTGCGCCTTCGGCTCGGACGGCCGGCATCCGCTGGAAGGCGAACACGGCCAACAGGGCGGCGATACCGGCCGCGGCGAGGAACCCGCGGGGGAAGCCGTCCACGACGCCAGCGGCGGTGGTCAGGCTCCCGGCAGTGCTGGCCACTGCTGACAGGACGGCGACGCCGAGGGCGGCTCCGACTTCGTGCCCGGTCATGAGGAACCCCGATGCCATGCCGGCGTGCTGGGGCGGGATGCCGGCCATGGCGGTTACGGACACGGGGACGAAGACCATTCCGACGCCGAGGCCGATGATGGCCAGGCCGGGCAGGACGTCGGTGGCGAAGCTCGCGCCTGTGGATGCCTGGGCGAGCAGGACCGCTCCGCCGGCGACCAGGACCAGGCCGATGGCGGCGATGGTACGTGGGGTGCCGTGGGCGAGGGCGTGCTTGGCGAGCACGGTGCCGGTGGTGATGGCGAGGGCGAATGGCAGGAAAGCGAGGCCGGCGCGAATGGCGGAGTAGCCCATGACGGTCTGGACGAAGATGGAGGTGAGGAACACGGTTCCGACGAGGATGCCGGTGACGCCGAGCATGACGGTGGTGCCGGAGACCAGCGACTTCACCTTCCACGTGTGGGGCGGGACGAGCGGGTTGGCGGCGCGGCGCTCCCTGAGGACGAACGCGACGGCCAGCAGCGCGGAGGTGGTCAGGGCGACCAGGACTCGCGGGGAGAGCCAGCCGTGCTGCTCGGTGGCGCCGAGGGCGAAGATGAGCGCGACCAGGCTGCCGATGACGGTCGCGGCGCCGGTCAGGTCGAACTGGTTCAGGGAGACCGGCGGAGTCTTCACCTGGGGCACGACCTTGAGGCCGACCAGGAACGCGACCGCTCCGATGGGTGCGTTGATCCAGAAGATGGTCTGCCAGCCGGCCCAGGTGGTCAGGGCGCCGCCGAGGAGGACTCCGGCGGCGACGCCGAGGGAGCCGACTGCACCCC
>JANOHS010000527.1:0-7247 GCA_031406655.1 Micrococcales bacterium | reverse complement strand
TCCCGTGGGGTCGGCTGGCCTTCAGCCAGGCCGACTCGCCACTGGCTGCACTTGCCGCCCTCGGAGGTGCCCCTGCGGTGACCTTCGGAGTGGCACTGGCCGGAGGTCTGCTCGCCGCGACTGTCGTGCGTTTATCTCGTGAGGCGGGCCCGGGTCCGCGTGTCCTGGCGGTGGCATCGTGCCTGCTCGGCGCCGTCGCGGTGATCGCGCTGCCCGCCCTCATCCCGAGACCGGTCGATGGCCCGACTGGACGCTTTCTGGCGGTCCAGGGCAACGTGCCCAGAGCTGGGCTGGACTTCAACGCCGAGCGACGTGCGGTCCTGGACAACCACGCCGTGGCGACTCGGAAAGCGGCGGAAGCGGTCGATGCGGGGGAGCAACCCCGACCAGACCTCGTGGTGTGGCCCGAGAACGCCTCCGACATCGACCCGCTCCGAAATCCCGACGCCGCCGCGGTCATCATTGAGGCGGTGGACGCGATCGACGCACCGATCGTCGTGGGTGCTGTCCTACAAGAGCCACCACCCAGCGTGTCCAATGCGAGCTTGCTGTACCTCCCGGGCAAAGGTGTCAGCGGGCGCTACGTCAAGCAGCACCCTGTCCCGTTCGCCGAGTACATCCCGTTCCGCTCATTCTTCCGCCGCTTCAGCGACAAGGTGGACCTGGTTGCCTCCGACTTCACGGCAGGAACCAGTCCCGGGGTATTCCGGGTGCCGGCCCGGGATGGAAGCACGATCGCAGCCGGCCCGATCATCTGTTTCGAGGTGGCCTATGACGGGCTGATGCGGGACACCGTCGCGCATGGAGCCAACGTCCTGCTCGTCCAGACGAACAACGCCACGTTCGGACGAACCGACGAGTCGGTCCAGCAGCTTGCGATCTCGCGGATCCGCGCCATCGAGCACGGCCGCTCGATCGTGCACGTGTCGACGGTCGGGGTCAGCGCGATGATCACCCCCGACGGAACCGCGCACCAGCGAACGGCGTTGTTCACTTCGGCGGTGCTTGCCGCCGACCTCCCGCTGCGCACCGAACGCACCATCGCAGACCGGCTCGGCGCCTGGCCCGAATACCTGGCCTCCGCTGGCCTGGTCACGATGCTTGTTCTGCTCAGGCTGGGGCGCCGCCGCCGGTAAGGTCGAAGGCCCGACCGGTACCCATCGGCACAGTCAGCCAGACGCAGTCCAGCGCCGCACGTTACAGCCCCGCGCATCACAGCTCCACCCGCACAGAGGACGGTTCATGACATACCCGCAGGTGCGGCCCCCGATCGGCTCCGTCGTGGTGCTGATCCCGACCTACAACGAGCGCGAGAACCTCCCGCTGATCGTGTCGCGGGTGCGCCAGGCCGTGCCCGAGGCCGACGTCCTGGTTCTGGATGACAGCTCACCGGACGGCACCGGCGAGGTGGCCGACCACCTGGCAACGCAGGACGACCACCTCCGGGTGCTGCATCGCGAACGCAAGGAGGGTTTGGGCGCGGCATACCTCGCTGGTTTCGCGTGGGCACTGGACAAGGGCTATGACGTCCTGGTCGAGATGGATGCCGACGGCTCGCACCAGCCCGAGCAGCTGCACACGCTGCTCGCCGCCCTTGTCGATGCCGATGTCGTGCTCGGCTCGCGCTGGGTACCGGGCGGCTCGGTGGTCAACTGGCCGCTCCACCGCAAGGCCCTCAGCCTCGGCGGCAACATCTACACCCGCGTGCTCCTCGGTATGTCGATCGGTGACGCCACGGGGGGGTTTCGCGCCTACCGGGCGTCGGCGCTGCGCAGCATGGACCTGGGCGCGGTCGTCTCCCAGGGCTACTGCTTCCAGGTCGACCTCGTCTGGCGGGCGGTCCGTCGCGGCCTGACCGTGGCCGAGGTGCCGATCACCTTTGTCGAGCGCACGGTGGGTGACTCCAAGATGAGCCAGGGCATCGTGGGGGAGTCCTTGCGCAACATCACGAAGTGGGGGGCCAGGTACCGGCTCGACCAGGTCAGGTCACTGCTTCGGAGGGAGCCACGGTGGCACAGCCTCGACGCCTGACCCCGGCGGGCCGTCGGCGCCCCCGCTGGGTGTGGCTCGTCTTCCTGGCGCTGCTGGTCGTTCCCGTGGCCGAGATAGCCCTGATCGTCGCTGTTGGCAGGGTGATCGGTGGTTGGCAGACCCTTGCGCTGTTGCTCGTGGAGTCTGCCCTGGGCGCCGATCTGGTCAAGCGAGAAGGCCGCCGAACCTGGCAGGCCCTGCGCGGGGCGTTGAACACCGGCAAGATGCCAGGTCGTGAGCTGGCCGACGCGGCCCTTGTCCTCATCGGCGGCACCTTGCTCCTGACACCGGGCTTCCTGACCGACCTCATCGGCTTCTTCTTCATCCTGCCGCTCACCAGACCGATCACCCGGCAGTGGCTGCAGGGCGTCGTCGAGAAACGGCTGGTGCCCAGGTCCGGCATCATTCGCGGCGAGGTCGTCTGAGCCGCTTCCATCACCCGTTGTAGTCGGGATCTGGCACCGGACGCGCGGCCTCGATGGGATGGTGAGGGTCGTAGCCGTTGAAGTCGATGTTGCCGACGGCGAGCTGGCTCATCATGTCGTGGTCCTCGTGCGGCAGGTTGTGGCAGTGGACCATGTACCGACCGCCCTGGAAGCCGGGGTCACCACCAGGCGCGTTGAACTTGACCAGGAGGTGCACCGTCTCGCCCTCACCGACGTAAACGACGTCCTTGGGGCCTTGTTCGTGCGGCAGGACCTGTCCCACCCCGCCGGTGCGCTTGATGATCCGGAAGTCGACCAGGTGCATGTGGAGTGGGTGGAACCAGCCGCCGGAGCTGTTCTCGAACTCCCAGATCTCGACCGCGCCGATCCCGGGGTTGCCCATCACCTTGGTGAAGCCGCTGTCGACGATGTCCTGCCAGCGCATACTGTCGATCGTCCACTCCTGCGTGAGGTCGTCTCGCTTGAGCCGGAAGTGCCGCCGCTTGTAGCTGCCGGTAACGGGGAGGTCCATGATCTCGCTACGGACCAGAGGGAAGCCGTGGTAGTCCCGGTTCCAGGTCGGGTCCGGCTCCAGCGTGCCGGGCTGGCCGTGCTTGGCCCTGGTGGTCGTCACTGGTCCATCGAGAAGGTCGAAGGCCATCACCTTGCCGGTGAAGTCGTAGTTGATGTTGTTCTTGTTCGAGCCGTTGAGCAGCTCGATGCGCTTTGTCGTGGCGGGCACCTTCGAGAAGTCGATCACGATCTCGTAGCGCTCCGCGGGGGCGTGACGCATGGACGTCACGGACACGCCCTGCGGCATCAGCCCACCGTCGGTGGCCACGACCTGAAGCGGCATGCCATTGCTGAGCCGCCATTTGTAGGAGCGCGAGATGGAGCAGTTGAGAACGCGGAACCGGTAGGTCCGTCGCTGGACCTGCATCACCGGCCAGGGACGCCCGTTGACAAGAATCACGTCACCCCACAGGCCGGAGTGCAGGTTGTCCTCGAACAGCAGCTGGCCGTCGGCCCCGAAGATGGCGTCGTTGACCAGCAGGGGGACGTCGAACTCCCCTTTGGGCAGCAGGGTCTGCTCGGCCTCGTCATGCGTGATGTACATCGCGGCCAAACCGCCATAGGCCTGTTGGGAGGTCCAGTGCACGCCATGGTCGTGGTACCACAGCGTCCGGGCGGGCTGGTGGTTCGGGTAGTGGTAGTCCTTGTACTGCCCGACGGCCGTGGTGTCGTTCGCGTAGCCGTCGTACTCGGGCAGTGACCCGGACCCGTGCAGGTGCGTGGATGTCCTGGCCGCTGAGCCGAAGGGGCCGACGGCCGGCAACCGGTTACGCAGCCGGACCACCGCGGGGGTGCCACGGTCCAGCTCGACCCTGGGGCCCGGGAAGATGCCGTCATACCCGAAGACGGGCGTCTTCAGCGAGCCCGTGAGGACCTGCGCCGCCGGCTCACGCCGAAGGATGATGTCGTAGTGCGCCACCCCGTCCAGCATCGTCGGCGCGGCGGCAGGTGTCTTGGCGATCACGGCGGCGTACCGCTTCGGGAAGTTTGCGTCCGACAGCCGGCTGGCAGCCCCCTTGGTCTGGGCCCCCCTTCCCAGCGGGACGCCCAGAGCGACGCCTCCCAGGAACGTCACGCCGCCGAGCTTGAGAGCATCCCTCCGGTTGAGCGTCACCTGTCAGTCCTCCACGTGCCACGAAAGCAGTCCGTGTCGATGCCACCACGTAGACCTTGGAGAATTCTTGGGCGGCCACGTCCAGTCACCTGGAGGAGGGACTGGTGCCGGGAGGCCAGAGGCGGGCGACGACCGTTCCGGTCACGTCTGGCAGGGGGACCTCGCCATACAGTCGGGAGTCGATTGAGCTCGCCCGGTTGTCGCCCAACACCAGCACCGACCCCCTGGTCACGGTGACCGGACCGTAGTACAGCGCGTCGATCGACGCGTGGTCGACGTACGGCTCCGCAACCTCCACGTCGTTGACGTACAGGATCGCGTCCCGGATGGCGACGACGTCACCGCCGACGCCGACGACCCTCTTCAGCACCCGCTCGCCATCCTGGGGCGAGAGGAGGGTGACGAGGTCGCCCCGGCCTGGAGCCCGGTCGAGCTTGTTGACCACGACGACATCACCCTCCTCCAGGGTGGGCGCCATGCTTGCGCTGGCAACGCGGACCGGCTCGACGACCAGGGTCCGTAGACCCACCGCGGCGAGCACCATCAGGGCCACCGCCAGAGCCGGGCGGACATTGAATCCGTGGTGCGCCACCCCGGCGACAGCCCCCGGCGTGGCGGCAGGTTGCCTGGTGATCACGTCGGCGTACCGCCTGGGGAGCTCGCGTCCGAAAGCCGGCTGGTAGCCCTCCTGGTCGGGGGCCACAGGACGAGGATCGTGAGGGGTGCCAGACTCAGCGCGAAAGCCCAGACCACCGCGCCGCCGCGCCGCTGGTCAACCGCGGGGTCGGACCAGCTCCACCCGAGCTCGGTGAACCAGCGCGCACCGTACAGGCCGTCGCTGCCCACCAGAACCGCACCGAACGCCACCAGGAACAGGCAGAACGCGGCCACGAGTACGGCGCGGTCCGCGGGTGGGCGCCGTTCGGGCAGCACGTCGACGCCGAGGACCGACCAGAAGAAGGCCAGGCCACCGGCGAGCGCCAGCACGTTGGCGACCAGGTGCAGGGTGAAGTAGTTCAGGGACATCTCGAACAGCGGTGTCGCATACAGCCCGACAAGGATCGCGACCAGAAGCAACAGCCCGTTCATGGGATTACCGAGCGCCCTGGCTGCCCTCCAGGCCGGCAGACGCGGTGAGTACGAGGACCCCGCGTCGGCGTTCCCGTCCCCGCGCACCTGGAGGATCAGGGCCAGCGGCATGCCGAAGGTCAGCAGGACGGGGACGATGGTCGCCATCACCAGGAGCTGCGTCACCTGCATGCTGAACAGTGCGGTGGAGTAGCTCGCAAGGCCCCCGCAGAGGGCGAACGTGGCGGTTGCGAGGCCCGCCATCGCCGAGGCCGTGCGGCGCACTGGCCAGCGCTGCCCCCGCCGAGCCAGACGCCTGATCGCCAGCAGGTACGACACGACGGCGAGCCCGACGACGGTGATGACGATCGCGTCAAGGCGCCACTCGGTCAGGACCCTGGCCGGTGTCCAGGGCAACACCTCCCACGAGAGCGTCGCGTGGCCAATGCCGTGAAGGGGGACCGCGTCCGTTCGGGTCACGGCAGGCGTGGGCGTGCGGCCGAGGGCGACCGCCAGGCCGATCGCGCCGGCCATCAGGAGGACCTCACCGCCCGCGAGGCTCAGGAAGGCGCCGGGCCGACCGGCCAACAGGGCCGGGACGGTGCGCCGGCGGTGCTCCAGTCCCAGCCAGCCGAGCAGGACCAGGGCGGTCGCCTTGGTGGCCACCAGCGCGCCATACGGCGAGGCCCAGGTTGACGGGGTCGAGCCGAGCCGGATGAAGGCGGTGAGCGCCCCGGAGAACCCGACCAGAAGGAAGCACCCCAGAGCGAGGGTGCTGAATCGGGGCAGGGCCGTGGCCAGCACACGCCTGTCGGATCGGGCGTAGACCAGCAGCGCCAGCAGCCCACCGACCCAGAGGGAGGCCGCCACGACGTGAACGACCAGGCTGGACGTGGCCAGGTCGTGGTCGGGGGACGTGGCGGCGTGGCCGGTGAACAGGACCGGGAGGAGTGCGGCGACCGCGAGGACGAGCAGCGAGCCGGCCCCCGACCTCGTCAATGTCCGGCGGGCGAGACCGACCAGGAACAGGCAGGCGAAGCCGGTGAGCAGCAACGCTCTGGACATCGGAACCGTCCAGATCAGGTTGCCCAGCGTCGCTCGAGAGAGCGGCCCGCCGACCGGCACTCCGACGATGTCCGACAGTGACAGCACCAGTACGGCCACCGTCGACGCGCACCAACCGGCTGCCCACCGAGACGCGGCGCGCGTCGCACGCAGCGACACCGGCGAAAGCCTTCCGTCAGGTCGGCCCGTCCGGTCAGCCGCGCCGACAAGGACTGCTGCGACCAGCAGGCAGCCGATCGTCGCGATCGCCGCCACGTCGAAGGCCACCTTGGCCAGTGGCAGCGCCCATCCGGTCAGCAGCCCGGCATCCGGTAACCCGTCGGGAGCCGGCCGCGGCCGGCCGCCGCTGAGCATGAGAGCCGCGACCAGGGCCGCTGATGCAGCCGCGATGGCCAAGCCCGGAGCAAGGCGCCACCCTTCGGTGACAGGCAGCCCTTCGTCGACCATGGACCTGATGACCGTGCGGTCCTGGCGTGCGCGGGCTGGCGCAGCGATCTTCATGCCGGTCCCATCGATCGCCCCGGCCGACAGCTCCTTGGTTCCCTCGGCGGAGAACGAGCATCGGTGTGCCCGTCAAGGGCAGCACCCTCACCTTGGGGAAACCTTGAGGCGGCCTTGGCCCCGATACGGCATCCGGACAGCAACAAGCCCCGCTGCCAAGGAAGGGGGATCCGGCCGCGGGGCTTGTCGGTCTTAAAGGGTCCAGATCAGGCGGTGCGCTTGCGTCGCGGCTTCTCGCCGCGCGAGGCCCTCAGCAAGGCCAGGCGCTCCTCGAGCAGCTCCTCGAGCTCGGGGATGGACCGGCGCTCCAGGAGCATGTCCCAGTGGGTGCGCACGGCCTTGACGTTCCTGTACTCCGGCTCGGGTCCGTCGACAAGTCGAGCCTCCAGACCGCAGCGGCACTCCCAGACCGTCGGGACATCTGCCTCGACGGAGAACGGAAGTTCGCTGATGTGTTTCTCAGGGCAGAC
>JANOHS010000492.1:0-10145 GCA_031406655.1 Micrococcales bacterium | reverse complement strand
CCTCCTCCGAGCAGCAGTGCGCCGCCCACCACCACTGCCGCACCCACATCGGCGGCCACCCCAACGGCTAGCGGCACGTCGTCGACGTCGCCTACCGCCGCCCCGGCGGCGACGCCGACCTGATCCATGGCGAAGACCCGGTCCAACGAGCCACTATTCGGCCGGCCGGCCGGAGCCGGGCCGTCGCGACATCCGCTGACCGGAGCCGCAGCAGCACGGATGGTGCCCCGGGGTGTTCCCCGGGGCACCATCTGTATTGGGCCCTCGATCAGCCGTGCAGGCAACCGGCGAGTGCCGTGGCCACGTCCGCCTGGACCGCCCCGGTGCCGCCGTAGACGTCGGCATGGACGATCGTCGGCGTCGCGGTGACGTACTGCGCCGCGACCTGCGGGAACGCCGCAGGCCGGGTGATCAGCAACGGCCAGCCCTGCGCCGCCGCGTCCGCGCCACCCGAGAGGGCATCCGCGAACACGACTCCCGACGCAACGGACACACCGGTCGGCGTCGTGAAGAAGGCCTTCGCTACCTTCACCGCGGTGTCGTACCGATCGGTTCCCACGAGCGCGGTAGCGCTGGGGGCAGCGCCGGCCGCCGGGCCGCCAAGCGCGTACACCGGCGCCGTTGCGTGCTCCGCCAGGTACTTCGCCGACGCGTCCGGCATGGTCGAGCCGTTGGTGAGCAGCAGAACGCCGCCCGCCTTGGCCGCAGCGGTGCCGCCGGCCAGTGCGTCCGGGAAGTCCCGGCCTGACGCCAGCAGGATCGCCGTTGGGTTGCCCAACTTCCGGGCGACCAGAGCCGCCGTGTCGTAGCGGTCGGCGCCGGAGATCCGGACGACCGTACGGCCGGTGGTCTTGATGGCCGCGTCGACCGACAGGGGCAGCGCGCCCGTGCCGCCGACGACATAGACGGTCCCGGTGTCACTCACAGCGCGATCGACCTCCGTGAGAACCCGGGCGTCCAGCACCTGGCCCGTGAGCAGCAACGAGGCGTTCTCCGCCTCCGTGAGCGGGACCGCGGCGAGCGCATCGGCGAAGTCGTCCGAGCGGGCGATGACCGCCGCGTCGGCCGTACTGTCGTCGAAGCGCTCTTGCGACAGCGCTATCGCGGTGGCGATCCGGTCGACTCCACCGGTGCGGGTCACGCCGGCCGGCTGGCTGCCGTCGGTCGTGCCACCGACCGGGGTGACCGGGGTGACCGGGTCGACAGGGTCAGGGACGGCAGACGTGACGCTCCAGCTCCGGGTGACGACGCCCGAGACGTTGGTTGCCTTGTCCGTCCCGCGGGCGGAGAAGATGTACGTCCCCACCGCCAGTCCGGTGTAGGTCTTGGGAGACGCGCAGCTCTCCCACGAGCCGGCCACATTGTTCGTGGTCAGCATGCAATCGAACGTCACGCCGTCCTCGTTCGCGGTGAGCGT
Organism: Micrococcales bacterium; assembly: GCA_031406655.1. Classification (GTDB taxonomy): domain Bacteria; phylum Actinomycetota; class Actinomycetes; order Actinomycetales; family Dermatophilaceae; genus UBA4719. The sequence continues at coordinate 8,728 of JANOHS010000492.1, read as the reverse complement.
GAACGAGGCTGTGGAGCCGAGGGTGCCGACCGGCGTAACCGTGACCACCGGCGCGGTGGTGTCCTCGCCGGCGTCCGGCGGCTGCTTGCCGTGGGACTCGGGGGCGGAGACGGACACGAAGATCGGGGCGGCGAGACTGTTCCCGCCCGCTAGGCTGACACCGAAGGTGTAGTTGCCCACCGGCGCTCCCTCGGCGACCGTGATGTACCAGGTCACCGGGGTGTAGCCGGCCTCGAGTGCGGCGTTCCAGGTGCCCACGAGAGTGCCTGCGCCCAGCGTCAGTGGCATGGGCACCATGTCGGTCACGCCTTCGATCACGTTGCTCCCGTAGATCTTCACGTCACCGGCCGCGAGCGCCTCAGGGCCGGTCACGGTCAGCGCCAGCTGACCGGTGCCTGTCGTTGGCGAGTAGACCCGCAGCGGGATCTGCATCACCACGCCCTGGGTGACGAGCTTGGGGAGCGGGGTGCCCCACAGGACCGTCGCGACGTTGGCGTTGACGTTGATCGTGCCGGTCTCCTGGGCGAGAACCACCGCGGGGTCATCGACGTCGATCAGCTCGAGCGTGATGCTGTACGCCCCGACGGGTGCCCCGGCTGCGACCGTGACGTCGAACATCGTGGAGACGTTGTAGCCCTTGGCCACGGGGAAGCCGGTGTCGGGCCCCCACTTGCCCACGAGGTCCCCGCTCCCGTCCACGGTGAACGGGACGGCCTGGCCGTCAGCGACGGCGGTCGCGGTCACGTCACCGGACTCTAACGCAGTGGAAGCGTCGATCTTCAGCCGCAGCTGAGCCGTGTCGATGAGGGTGCCGCCCCAGGGGTTGAGCAGCGACGCCGTCATCTGGAAGGGATAGGTCTGGAAGACGTTCTCCGGCAGCGTGCCGAGGTCGACCGCCGGGTCATGGATCGCCTTCAGCTGCGCCGCGTTGGTGTCGACACCAGGGACGTCCATGTAGAAGCCGGGGAGGAACGTGTTGTCCGGGATGAAGTTGCACAGGGCCCGCACGTCGTCGGCCAGCTGCGCGAACGCCGTGACACCGGTCAGCGTGTTGGTGCCGATCGTGGCGAAGGACGACAGGTTGGTGAACGGCACCACGTCGGTGATCTTGCTGACCTTCCACGTCAGCGTCGGCACGTCGAGCCAGGTGACGCTGCCCTTGAAGGTCTGCGAGCGGTTGTAGGAGAAGCCGCTGTAGTCCACGAACCGCTCACCGGTCGTCATCTGGGCGGTCGGGTTATCAGGGTTCGCGGACCTCACGAAGCTCACGCCGTCCCAGGGGGACACGTACTCCGGCACCGGCGGTGTCGCGGTGGGGTCGGCCGGCGGCGGGAAGCCGACGATGCGGTTGTAGTACTCGACGGCGTCGAGCGTCAGCGGCGTGCTCTTGCTTGCCGCCGCACCGATCGTCATCGCCGCGAGCTCCCAGGCGTCGAACTGACTGTTCGACACGGCGTCGCCGGCCGGTCCGATTGTGGCCGGTGGGCCGGCCATGTCGACGGGATCCTTGGGAAGCCCCGGGATGGTACCGGTGTTCATCAGCGACTGGTACATCGCCGCGTTCTCGGGCGATGCGTCGATGGTCGAGCCGTCGTAGCTGATGCGACCGGTCGACTCGAGTGCGATCGCCTCCGCGAACCGAAGCTTCAACTCCACATCCGCAATCTTGCCGGCGATGACCTCGTCCGCCGTACGGGCGAGGTTCAGCCGCTCCAGCTCAACCTCGGAAACGAACATGGCGTACTGCGGCCAAGGATCACAGGCCTCGATCTCCGCGACCGGGAGCGGGTCCGTTGAGCCGATCCACTCTCCCTGCAGCGGGATGACCCAGACGTCCCGGCCGTCGACCGGGTTCGCCGAGGACGTAAGGCCGGGAACCGCCTCGTAGGACACCGGCTGCACGCAGTACTCGGTGGTCGCGGCCGTCTCGGTCGTGGCCGGAACGACGTACTTCTTGAGGATGGGTGCCCCGTTCGCGTCGCGCAGGACGATTATCAGGTCGGAGTAGAGCGACCCGGTCGTGGTTCCACTACCTCCGGCAGCGCCACCTCCGCCACCGCCACTACCGCCACTACCGCCGCCACCGCCGGCCGCCCAAGCCGGTGCGGGCAGCAGCAGGAGTGCAGCAGCCGCGGCGGCCAAGATCGAACCGCCGCGCGTTCGTGTCTTCATGGTGCGTGCATTAGTGGTCATCGCACTTCCCCAGTCAGGTCACCATCCCCCGGTCGCCGCGCCCATCCAGTCCGATTGACGCGCCCGTACGGTGGCCTTTCGACAGTGATCCGACGCACCTCATTGATGGTAGGGACCAAAGTCCCTAACGCTGGACTAATCTTTACCAAATCATGACCATTTCTGACCATTTCCGACACGGCGTCCACTGAGCGCGATCTGCGTTTTCGGTGTGGCCTAGGTAGGGATCGGAGCATGATTTTGAACAGTGGTGTCCTCACCGCGTCGGGCGGGTCTTGTCGTCTTAGGGCGGACACGATCCAGGGGCGCCGTGTTCTGCAGATCACGCCTGGAAATACCGGTTTTCACCGATCCGTCATCAACTGCATTCGCCGAATAGGGAACGAGCCGACCGGGCCTTCGACATGCCTTCGGCGCTACTTCAGACCGATATTCACGTAGTAGGTCTGACCGTCGCCCAGCTTGGCGCCGATCCAGTAGTAGTTGCCCGACGCCAGACCCTTGGTAGGCCAGTTGTTGACCCATTGCTGACCGTCATACCGGTAGACAACACCCACGTCTGCCACGTAAAGGGGCCACATGTCAAACATCGCCCTGGTCCATTGCTCGTTCTGGGATTGCCGACGTTTGCGCGGTCACGGTCTAGATCGGTCGTCGAAACACCTCGCTCAGGCTGGAGTCCTGCATTTCGGAAGTGACCGGATTGTGTGAATGGCAAGCTGAAACCCATCGACGGCCGACTTATTGGTCGTTTGCCTGATCGGCACATCCCGTATTCCGGAGGATCAGTCAGCCGGGGACGACGCGCAGCGTTTACTCCGTGACCGTGAACCTGGCCGAGACGCCGCTGGCGGCGTTCGGGCCGACAGTGACTTCGGCTTCCCCGGGGTCGATCCGAAGTCTCAGGTTGCGGTCGTAGTAGGCGAGCTGAGCGGGGGTGAGCGTGAACGTAGCGGTGCCGGTGACCCTGCCGCCCAGCTCGAGGCTCACCCAGTCGGCAAGCTCGACCAACGGTCGCGTCACGTCGGCGACAACATCATGAAGGTAGAGCTGCACGACTTCGCGGCCTGGGCGCGTCCCCGAGTTGGTGACATCGACGCTTACCTCGATGGATCCGCCAACCAACGGCATCTCGTGTGAGGACAGGCGAATAGGACCGTAGCTGAACGAGGTATAGGTCAGTCCCCACCCGAACGGGAAGCGTGGCAGGACCAACGCGTCGAGGTACCGACCGATCACGGGGTCGTCGGCCGCGGCGATGGGCCGGCCCGTGGGGCGGGCGTGAGTGCTAGTCGGAAGGTGGCCAACGCTGCGGGGGAACGTCATCGGCAGACGCCCGCCGGGTGCACGGTCGCCGAACAGCGTCTCGATCAAAGCTGGTCCGGCCTCGACCCCTGGGTGCCAGGCGATCAGGACAGAGTCCGCTAGGTCCAGGACCTCGCCAAGGTCCAGCGGCCGGCCGGTGAACACGACAACGACAAGCGGCTTGCCCAAGGCCGCAATCGCGCGCAGGACCTCGAGCTGACCAACGGGCAGACCGATATCGGTGATCGAGTTGGCCTCGCCCGATCGGGACGGCTGTTCGCCGACGAGGGCAACGGAGACGTCGGCTTGGCGGACCAGGTGCAACGTTCTGTCGCTGAACCGCCCGTCGTCGACAATCGCGTTGTCCTGCAAGCGCTCCCGTATAGCGGCTCCGGGGCTGGCGACGTCCTCGCCTCGACCGTCGAGGGTCCAGGTGCCGAGGAGAGCCTCCCCCTCGTCCACGAACGGACCCGTCAGCAGGACGCGACCCGGGTTCGTGGCCAGCGGGAGGGCGCCGTTGTTGCTGAGCAGTACCAAGGACGCGGCGGCCGCCTCGCGTGCCAAGGCTCGAGCCTCTGGCCCAAGGACCGGCTCCGACGTCGCCGCTCCCACGTAGGGCCGCTCGAACAGCCCCTGTCTCAGCTTGAGCCGGATGACACGGCGCGCCGCGTCATCGACCAGGTCCAGCGGAACGTCGCCGGACTCAACGAGCTCGGCGAGGTGTGCGCAGTACGCGCCGGACACCATGTCGATGTCCACACCGGCCCCGATCGCGACGGCAGCAGCCTCCCGGAGGTCGGCGGCCACTCCCTGGTTGACCAGCTGGCCCACGCCGTCCCAGTCGGCGACGACGACCCCGTCGAAGCCCCACTCGCCCTTGAGCACCTCCCGCAGCAGTCGGCGGTGGGCGTGCATGGGCACGCCATCGACGTCGGTGAATGCCGCCATGACGGTGGCACACCCCGCATCGATAGCAGCCTGGAACGGACGCAAATGCACGTTCCGCAAGGTGTTCTCACCGACCTGGACGGTCTCGTAGTCCCGGCCGCCCCCGACCAGCCCGTAGCCGACGAAGTGCTTGGCACAGGCAGCCACGAGGCCTTCGCCGCGCGCGCCGTCGACGAGCGGTGGGTCGCCCTGGAAGCCGCGCACCATGGCGGCGCCGAGCCGGCCGGCGAGCACCGGCGCCTCGCCCAGCGACTCCGCGACCCGGCCCCATCGGGGTTCCTCGGAGATGTCCAGCATCGGGGCGAACGTCCATGCCACTCCGTCACTGCTCGCCTCGGACGCGGCGACGCGGGCGGTACGGAATACGAGGTCCTCGTCCCAGGCGGCGGCGAGCCCGAGCGGGATCGGGAAGACCGTCCGGTGTCCGTGGATCACGTCCCGTCCGAAAATCAACGGGACCCCCAGACGTGACTCCTCGACGGCTACCCGCTGTGCCGCGTCGATGGCGGCGGCACGTACGCCGGCATCGCGTTCGTTTCCCGCGGTCGCTCCGCTGGCCATGAGACTCGATCCGAGCCCGCCGCCGCGGATGAGCTCCCGGTCGGTGCCAGGGTCGATGTTGGCGACCTGATGGGTCTGGCCCACCTTCTCGGCCAGGGTCATCTCGGCCAACAGCGCTTCGACGCGCTCCTCCAGGGGCAGGTCGGTTCGAAGCCAGGGGCGGCCCGGTGAGGAAGTCACCTCAGCCCACCTCGATCTCAAGCAGGTTGCGCCCGGAGGTGACCAAGCCCGCCTCTACCCGCGCCATGTCGACCGCGACGCCAGCCGGACGATATGGGTTGGACAGCGGGCTGGTCTGCAACATCACGCCATTCAGAGCCACGGAGAGCGGTCCGACCCCCCGAGGTCCGACCCGGAACGTCAGGGCCACCGACCTGCCGGAGATCGGCACCGTGGCCTCCAGCCCGTCCAGGGCCGGAGCGAGCACCGGGTCGATCTCAAGGCGGTCGCCGCGCCGGCGCACGCCCAGGAGGGACTCGACGACGAGGCGCAGGAAGAGACCAGGGCCCGAGGAGTAGACCCGCCAGCCCCCCTCGAACGGCACGGTTGCCTGCATGACCTCACCGTAGTGTTCTGCCGCCTCGTACCGGTCGGCGAACGTGGCATCCGAGGAGGAGTAGTAGCACGTCGACTGCCGTGGCCGCGCGTTCGGAACGCGTTCGGTCACGCCGATGGGGTTGGCCAGCGCGAGGGCCTCCAGGAGGCGATCGGCATCAACGTGGCGGGCGAGGGCCTCGGCATACCGCAGGTGGGCGTGGGTGTACATGATCCCGATCTCACGACCGAAGAAGGTGCTTGCCTCCGCCCGCTGGAAGACCTCCATGGGGCCGCCGCTGTAACGGGCGGGGCGGTCGAAGAGCCGGGCCCCGTCGGGACCGAGCAGATGCTGGTCGATGACGTCCAGGTGGTGGCGTGCCTCATCCGGTGAGAGCAGGTCGTTCGAGATCGCGTGGATGATCTGCAGGAGTCCGTAGCGCAGTCCGGTCCGCTCGTCGGATGGGTGGACAAGGTGCTCGATCGACCCGTCGCCGGCGAACAGGCCGTAGCCGGCGAGCAACCCGTCTCGCATCAGCAGGGCGTGCATGGCTTCGGCGGTCTCCCCGGCGAGGCGCTCGGACCGGTCGGCGAACCCGTTCGCGTCGAGGGCGTCCTGACCTTCAAGCCGGGAGTGCACGCTCCGGAGCGAACCGGCCAGCATGCGCAGCGCCTGCACCTGAAGTGTTGCCGTCCAGGTGGAGCACAGGCGTGCGGCCAGCTGTGGGTCGGCTGGTTGCAGCGAGTCGTTCCAGTCGCCGTGCCCATATGCCGGCAGCGGGCTACCGGGCACCGTGCTGGCGGAGATCATCTCCAGCGCCCGCCGGACATGCTCGAGCATCGGCTCCCTCGCGGTCGCTCCGTGGCCGTCCACGAACGGGACCATCTCGGCGAACAGGCTGGTGTCGCGGGTGACGGTCAGGTACTCCCCGAGCGCGAGAACCGGCCAGAAGACGACGTCGCCGTGGGCGTCCCCCTGGCCGCCACGGAGCTCGCGGGGGTAGAACTCGAAGGACTGGGGCCAGTCGCCGCGCGCGTTCTGGGCCCGGAACACACGCAGGACGAGGTCGCGCAGCGGTGCGGTCTGACCCAGGGCGATCAGCAGACCGACCGGTCCCTGACAGGCATCCCGGGTGCCCCACGCCCCGCCGGTGTACTGCTCGAGCCCTCGCGGCGACAGGTAATGGATGAGGGCGTCGTGGGCGAACCACGGCAGCACGGCGTCGAGTCTCGAGACCTCCTCGGCCAGGGGAGAGCCTGCCGGGGGCTTCAACCGCACCGAGCCGCGGATCCCGTCCCAGAAGTCGGGCACCCCGGCGACGGGAAGGTCCTGCGCGGCCAGCTCGGCGGCCGGGACCAGGTCGGCTGTGAGGGTCAGGCTCAGCTCCGCGGTGGGTGCCGTGCACAGGGTGACCCAGGGAAGCCGGCGCGACCGGCCATCCAGGAAAAGAGCCTCGTCGCCGCCGACCTGCTCGACCGATCCTGGCGCCCAGGAGAGGCGGAACGACCCGGCAGGGAATCGGGCCGAGACCGGGGAACCCTTCGGCGGGCGGACCGTGACCCCGGCGTCATCGGGCTCGAGCGTGGGCGGCTCAGCGTCCTGGCCGTCGTCCCCGCCCAGGGCCACTTGGGCACAGACCAGGAGACGGACGCCCGGGCCGTCAAGAACCCGGATCGTCATGCCGAGCGCATGCGAGTGCGCCGGTGCGCTGGACACGACCTCGATCAGCCCGCCCCGGTACTGGTACCACCAGCGGCAGCCGTCCAGGCTCACCGCCCACGCGCTGGGCTCGTCCAGCAGCACCCAGCCGGTTGCGGCATCCGGGGACTCCGCGAAGACGCGCAGCCCCTGGGCCTGCTGCAGGCCTAGGTAGCTCCGGCGGGTTGACAGCATCCGGTTCAGGCTGACGTGCCCCTGGGTGACCTGCGAGTGGAACGCCCCGGCCATCCAGGCGGTGGTCGTGAGGGTGCCCTCGTCTGGCACCAGGGCCGTTCCCGTGCGCATGACGTGGCCGTGCGGACGCAGGACTGCGCGCTGCTTGGCGCTGGTGACGACGTGAGCTCCGTCGTCGGTGAAGTAGCTGAGCAGGGTCTGCCCATCCCACTCGGCGTGCTGGCGCCCCTCCCCCGCGAGCGTTGCCAGCCGGTCAACATCCAGCGGCGTGCACTCGAGTGCCGCAGCCGATGAGAACAGGGACGACGCGACGGCTTCGGCACCTGGGGAAACACCCTGTGTTGTATGGCGATCCGCCGGATGCCGCTTCCTCGACGGCTGCGCCTCCGGCTGGCCAAGGGCATCGTCCACAGCTGCGGCATCAGCGCCGGAGGTGGCCGCAGGGTGGTCGCCCTGGTAGGCCCCGAAGAACCCCGTGGCCATGCTCTCACCCCCGGCCAGCAGCACCGGGGCGGTCTGCAGGAGGGCGAGCGCGTGCTCGTGCTGCAGCCGGGTGCTGGGAAGGTCGTAGGCCGACAACCCGGGTGGTCGGGCGCCGGCACGGTGGGCGCGCCCAACCAGCTGGAGGGAGTCGGTGCCCCAGCCCACCCCTTCGCCCAGAACGCCGATGACCGCCCAGGGAGCAGTGGGGCCCGGCATGTTCTGACGCACTGCGAGCACCGTGCCCGCGGAGGAGGTCACGACCGGCGTGAGGTCCAGATACTGGCTGACGTAGTACTCGTTGGTTCGCACGGCGTCGTAGGGGGCCAGCGCAAGATCCTGGGCATGGACCAGGTCGACCTCGACCGGGACCGAGCCCACGTTCTTCAGCGCGACATGCCAGTACCAGGCGGTCATGGCATCGGCCAGCACGAAGGTGACGACATAGTCCAGGGATCGCCAGGTCCCGGTGATGACCGGACCTGCGGTGCTCCAGCGGACGGTGCTGGCGCTGCCCGGCCCGAGCATCGCCATCGCCTCGACGCCCTGGTCACCTCGAATCCGCAGGTACAGGTTGGCCGGGCCGGCCTCGAGCTCACCGGCCGGGTACATCAGCAGGCTTCGTCCTCCGACATCCAGTCGCCGCAGGACGCCGCTCGAGGTGAAGCGCGCCTGAATCCCGGATGGGCTGCCGAAGGCCATGCGGTCGGCGATCAAACGATCACGCCGGCGCCGAACTCCTCCATCCCGATCAACGGCTTGATCTTGGACTGAACTGCCCCTTTGATGAAGTTGCGTCGAATCACGTTGTCG
>JANOHS010000476.1:0-8242 GCA_031406655.1 Micrococcales bacterium | reverse complement strand
CCCTGGGTGATGTCGAACTCAACCTTCTGGTTCTCATCGAGCGAGCGGTATCCGCTGCTGGCGATGGCCGAGTAGTGCGCGAACACGTCGGCGCTGCCGTCCTCGGGAGCAATGAAGCCGAAGCCCTTTTCAGCGTTGAACCACTTCACGGTGCCAGTTGCCATTCTAATTTCCTCCAAGAGCGCTCTGTCGATCCCGAAAGCCCGGGGCCGATCGTCGCGGTGTTCGTCGTCCGCTCCAGACAGGAACAAAGCGCACCCCCGGCACAAGGCCGCAAGCGTTCAAGACGTGCGATGCACAGCAACTACGGGGAGGACACTACCCCAACCGGGGGAAATACGTGGAGTCCCCTCCGTACCGCCGCGGGCATGCGGGCGCCCAGGGAGCAGGGACGGCTCATTCGGCTCTGCTGGCAGCCGGCCCCTCGCCGTCCCATCGGGCCAGCCTCATGTCCACCCGTCGTCCGGCGAGGGCGCCTCGCACCAGCGCGGTCCCCTCCTCGCGCCAGTGCGCCAGCGCCTCGTCCAGAAGGCCGTCGGGGACCTCGCCGTTGGCGCGGATCACCCGCCACCAGGTCACCGACGAGCCGTATCGGGACATCACTTCCCCGACCTGGCGGGGGCCACCCCGTCCGAGCAGCTCGGCGACGTCTCCGTAGGCCAGAACCTTGCCGAGCGGTATCTGGTCGACGATGTCCAGCACGGCCTCCGCGAAGTCCGGCAGCGCAAGGGCTTCCGACGTGTGCTCTGGCTCGTCGCGGCGCGTCGCAGGTGTTGGGCCCATGCCGAGACAGGTTCCGCTCAGTAGGTCGGCTGGGAGGGGTCGACGTCGCGCACCCAGGCGAGCACGCCGCCCTCCAGGTTGCGCACGTCCGGATGGCCGGCCTCGATCAGGATCCGTGACGCCTCCTCCGAGCGGACGCCAACCTTGCAGTGGATGACGACCGGCTGATCGAACGGAATCTGCAAAACCGCTGCCCCAGAACGGAACTCGTCCAGGTGGATCGCCCGTGCTCCGGGGATGCTGGCGATCGCCCGCTCCTCGCTGCCGCGTACATCCACCAGCAGGACCGGCGACCTTGCATCACTGTCGGCTGGCAGCAGCTCGGCGAGCTCGCGGGCCGAGATGAGGGGCACCGCGGCCGTCCCGGCTGCCGTGGCCGAGCCACCCGGCATACCGCAGAAGCCCTCGTAGTCCACCAGCTCCCTGACCGAGGGCGACTCCCCGCACACGGCGCACCCAGGGTCCTTGCGCACCGTGAGGCTGTCCCAGCTCTGCCGCAGCGCGTCGTGCACCATCAACCGGCCGATCAACGGATCCCCAATGCCCACAATGAGCTTCACGGCCTCGGCCGCCTGGATGGATCCGACTGACGCACACAGGACGCCCAGGACCCCTCCCTCCGCACAGGACGGCACCATCCCCGGAGGAGGGGGCTCGGGGAACACGCACCGGTAGCAGGGGCCGTGCTTCGCCCACCAGATGCTGACCTGACCGTCGAAGCGATAGATCGACCCCCAGACATCCGGTTTGCCCAGCAGCACACACGCGTCGTTGAGCAGGTATCTGGTCGGGAAGTTGTCGGTCCCGTCGAGGACCAGGTCGTAGTCACCAATGATCTCAAGGGCGTTGGAGGAGTCGATCCGGACATCGTGTCTGACGACCCGCACGAGCGGGTTGATCGACGCCAGCGTCTCGGCGGCGGACTCGGACTTCAGCCGGCCGACGTCGGCAACGCCGTGCACCACCTGCCGCTGCAGGTTCGACGCCTCCACGACGTCGGCGTCCACCACACCGATGGTCCCGATGCCAGCGGCCGCGAGGTACATCAGCGCCGGTGACCCGAGCCCCCCCGCTCCGACGACCAGTACCCGCGCGTTCTTGAGGCGGCGCTGACCCTCCATGCCCACGTCGGGGATGAGCACGTGGCGGGCGTAGCGCTCGACGTCCTGCGTGGACAACGGCGCCGATGGCTTGACGAGGGGCGGAAGTGCCATGCTGTTGAGGTTACTCGCGCGTAGAGTGCGTTTCTCCTGTCGCATCCCTGTCCCGGATGTCGGGTCAGGGATCACGGACAACGACCACGAGAGCCGGCCCAAGGAAAGGGACACCACCAGTGCCCATGAGCTCCGACACGCGAGGCCGCGGGGTGCGGCTGCCTCGCTCTGCGCGCCGAGTCCAGCTGCTCCTGGCCGCGCAGGAGGTGTTCGTCGAGTCCGGCTACCACGCCGCAGCGATGGACGAGATCGCCGATCGTGCAGGGGTCTCCAAACCCGTTCTCTACCAACACTTCCCGGGCAAGCTCGAACTCTACCTGGCATTGCTGGATCAGCATTCGGGCGAGCTCCTCGATCTGATCCGCGCGGCCTTGGCGTCCACCACGGACAACAAGGCGCGAGTCGCCGCCACCATCGCGGCGTACTTCGAGTTCGTGGACCGTGATGGTGCCCCGTTCCGCCTCGTCTTCGAGTCCGACCTGACCAACGAGGCGGCCGTGCGCGAGCGGGTCGACAAGGTCTCGCAGGACTCCGCCGAAGCCATCGCAGCAGTCATCAAGGAGGACACCGACCTGCCGGAAGCCGAGGCGCATCTCCTCGGTATGGCACTGTCCGGCATGGCTCAGATCTGCGCGCGATTCTGGTTGTCGCAGGGTTCCTCGATCCCGCGCGACGAGGCGGCCCGACTGGTCGCGTCGCTGTCCTGGCGTGGTTTGGGCGGCTTCCCCAAGATCGAGCGGGAAGGATCTGGCTCCGAGGCGGGTTAGGCTCCGAAGAAGGACGACGATCCTGGCCTCATGCCCCGGGTCGCTGACGATCAACCCTGACGAAAGGCTTTCCCGTGGAGGTCAAGATCGGCGTGCAGAACGTCGCGCGCGAGATCGTGCTGGAGTCCGAGCAGTCCCCCGAGGAGGTCGAGGCCCTCGTGACCACGGCGTTGACCGACGGCGGCCTGCTCAACCTGGTCGACGGTTCCGGCCGGCGCCTGATCGTCCCGGTGGCCACGATCGGCTATGTCGACCTCGGTGCGCCCAAGAAGGGCTCCGTAGGCTTCGGCACCCTCTGACCCTTTGCTCACTTCAGGCCGCTTTGCTCAGCTCAGGCCGGTTTCTGGCCCCAGATCCAGGTCGAAAAGCGGTCTGAACTGAGTAAAGTTGAACCAGGCCTGCAGGCCAGACCAGACCAGCGCTGTGCGGAACAGGAGATCGTGATGACAACGATTCTGATGGCAATTGTCGCGGGCATGATCGTCGGCCCCTTAGCTCGTCTGGTGCTCCCCGGCAAACAGAACATCTCTCTGATCATGACCGTTGTTCTGGGTGCTGTCGGTGCACTCGCTGGCTCCGCGATCTTCCGCGCGCTCAGCGACAGGAGCGACACCGGTGGCATCGACTGGATCGCCCTCTTCATCGGGATCGCGGTCGCTGCCGCCGCGATCGTGGGTTACGAAGCGGTCTCCGGCAAGAAGTAGGCGCAGTCGGCCGTACTCACCTCAGGCCGCTTTGCTCAGCTCAGGCCGGTTTCTGGCCCCAGATCCGGGTCGAACAGCGGTCTGAACTGAGCAAAGGTCGGCCCGAAGCCGGGGCAGGCGTTCAGGCGTTCAGGCCCAGTTGCCCCATGCGCCGGGTGTGCTCGTCGGTGAGCCGCACGAACATCCGCCCCAGCTCGGCCAGGTCGGCGCCCGGGCGATCGTGTCCGCCCACGAGCAGGCTGGCGAGGGCATCACGTTCACCGGCCACCCGCTGCGACTGGGACAACGCCTCACCGACCAGACGTCGGCCCCAGAGCGCGAGACGCCCGCCCACGCTGGGATCGGCCTCGATCGCCTCCCGGACCGCCTTGACCGCGAACTCGGCCTGGCCCACGTCGTGCAGCACGGAGCGGACCAGCGTCTGCGTCGAAGAATCCACATAGGCAGAGATCTCGCGATAGAAGTCCGTGGCGATCCCGTCACCTACATAGGCCTTGACCAGACCCTCGAGCCAGCTGCTGGGCTTGGTGCGGTCATGGAACTGGTCGATCGGCGCGATGAAGGGCTCCATCGCGGCGTCGGGATCCACGCCCATCTCGCTGAGGCGACCGGTCAGCACGTCGTAGTGATGGAACTGGGCCACGGCCACCCGCGCAAGAGCGGCCTTCGCCGGTTGGTTCGGTGCCATGTCGGCATCGACGGCCAGCCGCGAGAACGCCGTCAGCTCGCCGTAGGCCAGGGCTCCCAGGAGGTCGATGACCGCAGCGCGATAGCCGGGGTCAGCGACCAGTGGATCTCCTTGCGCGGCAATAGAGTTCTCGTCCTCACCGGCACTGTGACTGGGGCCATCGGCGGGAGAGGTCGGGTGCTCAAGGTCGTCCATGAACGCACACAGTAATGCTCGCGCGTAGACTCAGTCCTGACATCGGTGCCCGGTCGGCACGAATCAGCAGCCAGTCGGACTGGTCTGCACCCACGAAGAACTCCGATCGGCCCGCTTTGCATCGCGGCCCGCAACCTCCGAAACCTTCGGACAAGCGAGTGGCCCGCGCCGATCGAGAGACCTTCATGAGGACCCAAGAAAACAAGACAGAGCCTGACCCAGCCGAGACCGCTGCCGCTCGTGCGAAAGCCGAGCCGCCAGCTGTCGAGCCGACCTTCGCGGACTTCGACGTCCACCCCGACATCGTGGCGTCGCTGGCCAACGACGGCATCATCCACCCGTTCCCCATCCAGTCGATGACGTTGGCGGTTGCCCTTGGTGGCCACGACATCATCGGCCAGGCCAAGACCGGCACCGGCAAGACGCTGGGCTTCGGCATACCCATGATCCAGCGGGTGATCAGCCCCAAGGACGAAGCGTTTGCGACGCTGAAGACGGCCGGCAAGCCTCAGGCCCTTGCGGTGGCACCGACGCGCGAGCTCGCCGTTCAGGTCTCGAGCGACCTCGAGCGCACCGGCAAGGGCCGTGGCGTCCGCGTCCTCACGATCTACGGCGGGCGAGCCTTCGAGCCGCAGATTGCAGCGCTCCAGCGCGGCGTCGAGATCGTCGTCGGTACGCCGGGGCGGCTCATCGACCTGGCCAAGCAAGGTCACCTTGACCTGTCCTACGTCCAGAGCGTCGTGCTCGACGAGGCCGACGAGATGCTGGACCTCGGCTTCCTCCCCGATATCGAGAAGCTGCTGGCGATGACCCCGGCCAGCCGCCAGACGATGCTCTTCTCAGCCACGATGCCGGGCGCCATCGTGGCACTGGCCCGTCGCTACATGACCCAGCCGACGCACATCAGGGCCATGGGCGAGGAGCAGGACGGCCATACCGTGAAGGCGGTGGAGCAGTTCGTCTACCGCGCACACGCGATGGACAAGGTCGAGATGCTGGCCCGCATGCTCCAGGCCCGGGACCGCGGGCTGACCCTCATCTTCAGCCGGACCAAGCGCACGGCTGCCAAGGTCGCGGACGACCTCGCCGAGCGGGGCTTCGCCGCTGCTGCCATCCACGGCGACCTGGGCCAGGGGGCCCGTGAGCAGGCCCTGCGCGCATTCCGCAACGGCAAGATCGACGTGCTGGTCGCCACCGACGTCGCAGCCCGCGGCATCGACGTCGACAACGTGACGCACGTGATCAACTACCAGTGCCCCGAGGACGACAAGACCTACCTGCACCGCATCGGCCGCACAGCGCGCGCGGGCAACACCGGTGTCGCGGTCACGTTCGTCGACTGGGACGACCTGCACCGCTGGGGGATGATCAACAAGGCCCTCGACCTGGGCATCCCCAAGGCCGAGGAGACCTACTCCTCGTCCGAGCACTTCTTCACCCAGATGAACATCCCCACGAACGCGACCGGCCGTCTGCCCAAGTCGGATCGGACCCGCGAAGGCCTCTCGGCCGAAAGGGTCGAGGACCTCGGCGAGACCGGAAAGAACTCCAGGGGTGGGGCGCCCGATCGTGGCCGTTCCTCGGCTGGTCGAAGCGGTGGTCGCTCCGGTGGGAGCCAGACCCGCGGCGCACGCACTTCCGAGGGCCGAGAGCGTCCGACCACGGACCGTCCCAAGAACGCCGACCGCCCCAACGGTGCCAAGGGCGCCGAGGAGGCCAAGCCACGCCGTAGCCGCAACCGTCGCCGCACCCGCGGCGGACAGAGCGACTCCGCGTCGGGCAGCGCGGCTCCGACCGCGCAGTCGAAAGCCTGACTCCGCTCATCACACCAAAGCAGCCCGGCGCCCCTCAGGGGGCTGCCGGGCTGCTCGGTATGACGAGTCAGAAGCGCGACAACAGGCTTGCCGCCACGTCGCGGTAGGCCTGAGCGCCCTTGGACCTTCGTGACGTGGTGAGGATCGAGCGACCCACGGCAGGCGCCTCCGCGAACCGCACGGTCTTGGGGATCGGCGGGCTGAGCACCGGCAGGCCATAACGCTCGCCCACATCGGCCAGCACCGCCCGCGCGTGGTTGCTCCGGCCGTCGAACATCGTCGGCAGTATGCCGAACACCTCAAGTCCGGGATTGAGGATCGCCCTCACGTCGGTGACGGTGTCCAGCAGCTGACCAACGCCGCGGTGGCTGAGCATCTCGCAAGGCATGGGAATGATCAGCCCCTGCGATGCCGTCAGGGCGTTGAGCGTCAGCACGCCAAGAGAGGGCGCGCAGTCCAGCAGGACCACGTCGTAGTCGGCCCGCAGCGGTTCCAGGACGGAACGCAGCACGTACTCGCGGCCGGGCCGCGGCAACAGCTGCGCCTCGACCCCTGCCAGCTCGATGACGCTCGGGATCAGGTCGACGCCGTCCGCGCACGTCATGATCGCGTCCTTGGCCGAGACACCGCGGCCGACCAGCACCTCGTTGATGCTCATCTCGACCTCGTCGGGGTCGACACCGAGGCTGAACGTCAGGCAGGCCTGCGCGTCAAGGTCGACCAGCAGCACCCGCTTGCCGAGCTCGGCGAAGGCGGCTCCCAGCGAGGCGACCGACGTCGTCTTGGCGACCCCGCCCTTCTGGTTGGCCACCGCCACGATCGTGCCCAACCCGGTGACAGGTCGCTCGTCGCTCGCCCGGCTCTTGTCCTGTTTGCGGTTTCGCGTTGTCTGGGTCACTGGTGAACGCCTCTCCGACGGGCTTGGGTCGGGCACAGTCTGTCAGCGTGGGCATAGCACATCGACAACCACACTGTTTCTGCCGGAAGTGTGTGGGTTAACCCCATGCCGGGCGCTTCAGGCCATCACTAGCGTCGGAGCATGACCTCCGCCCCTCCGCCAGATGAGTCGCATCCGCTCGCGGGGCGGCGCGCCCTGGTGACCGGCGGCGCCTCCGGAATCGGGCGGGCGATCGCTGTCTCGTTCGCCGAGGCCGGTGCCAGCGTGACCATCCTCGACTATGACGCCGATGCCGCCAAGGCCGCGGCGGACGAGATCGGGGGCCTGGCGGTCGTGGCCGACCTGTCAGACCTGGAATCGATCGCAGACCTCGACCTCGACGTCGACATCGTGGTCAACAACGCGGGACTGCAGCACGTTGCCCCGTTGGAGTCGTTCCCGCCGGAGCGGTTCTCGTTCATCCTGCGCGTGATGCTCGAGGCGCCGTTTCGGATCATCCGGGGGGCGCTGCCCAGCATGTACGAACGTGGGTGGGGCCGGATCGTCAACATCTCCTCGGTCCACGGCCTGCGTGCCTCCCCCTACAAGAGCGCCTATGTCTCGGCCAAGCACGGTCTTGAGGGTCTGTCGAAGGTCGCGGCCCTCGAGGGGGCAAGCCACGGCGTGACCTCCAACTGCATCAACCCCGCCTACGTGCGCACTGCCCTGCTGGAAGCCCAGATCACTGACCAGGCGCGCGCCCACGGCATCTCCGAGAGCGAGGTCGTGCAGCAGATCATGCTCGCTCCCGCGGCGGTGAAGCGGCTCGTCGAGGCAGAGGAGGTCGCCGCCCTGGCGCTCTTCCTGTGCAGCAAGAACGCGGCCTCGGTGACCGGGACCTCGTTCTGCCTCGACGGCGGATGGACCGCACACTGAGCGGCCCGGAGACTCCGCCTCAACCCGCCTCCCTCGAGCGAGGCAGAATCGGGCGCATGTCCACCCTCGCCCTGCTGGAGCTGCTCGTCCGGGAAGCCGCCCCCGTGGAGTTCGAGGCTCCCGTCCTTGCGGCACGATCGCGCGGGGAGGACCCCCAGGTCATCGCCGAGCTCGACCGGGCCCGCACCCTCGCCCTTCGCGTCCGAGCCATCCTCGACCAGCGACGCAGACGGGAGGCTGAGCTCAGTGCGCTCTACGAGACCG
>JANOHS010000463.1:0-8116 GCA_031406655.1 Micrococcales bacterium | reverse complement strand
GTCCTCATCGGTGACCACCCGACGCCGGAACGTCTGACCCTCGTTGATGATCTTCTGCATGGCCTTCTCGAGCGCCTTGAGGTCATCGGGGGTGAACGGGGTCTCGACGTCGAAGTCGTAGTAGAAGCCGTCGCGGATCGGGGGGCCGATGCCCAGCTTGGCCTTCGGGTTCAGCTGCTGGACGGCCTGTGCCAGCACGTGAGCGGCTGAGTGGCGCAGGACAGCAAGGCCCTCGTCGGAGTCGAGACCCACCGGCTCGACGAGATCGCCATCGGAAAGGACGTGGGCCAGGTCGCGCAGCTCTCCGTTGACCCGCGCCACCAGGGCTTCCTTGTCCCCGGCCAGCAGGTCCGCGGCCGTCGTTCCGGTTGCAACCGATCGCTCGCTCCCGGCGATGACCACGGTGATGTCGGACGACTGCAAAGACACGGTTGGCTCCTGCACGTTGATACGGGTATGCCGCCCCACTGGGCGGCACGGGGATCGGTCACCTTCGTGGGTAATCGGGTTCTGATGGTACCGGGCAGCCGGTTCGCGGCGGTCGCCGTTACTGACGTCCCCACGGTATCGGCCCGCAACTTCCCACCGAACACCTTGGATGGCGCGTTTTCGGGATCCCGAGGGGTCAAAACGGGCCTTCCGCTGCCTTGCCTGTATGCCGCGCGGCGTCGAACGACGTCTAGCTCGAGAGCGCGGCTACGACCTGTCGTTCGAGGTACGGCGCAAGCGTTTCCGCGAATGTCGCGGTGATGTGGGTGTGGTCCTTGTAGACGAGGACGTGACCGATCACCGGCGGGCACTCAGTGGCTGTGCAGTAGAACGATGTCATGTCGACTACCCGCGCGCGGGGTACTTGTCGGGCTGCCTCGACCGAGCCATCGAAGATGGCGAGTCCCTCCGACCGTGATACTGCGCAGTCCTGAGCGGCTGTGGTCAGGTGTTCGGCAACACAGGTCAGGACGTCCCCGGTCGCCCATGGGTTGTCGCGGATCGCCACGATCGGCACGTCCGGCAAGTTGCGCCACGCTGCCACAAGGCCCCGCACTATCGCCTGTTTCGAGGTCTCACCCTTTGCGGGAATGACCGGTTGGGCGTGGGTGACCGTGATCGCGTCGTACCCGCCCTGACGGGCTATCTTCATCGCCCCCGCGCGCCAGGACTCGCACTCGCGCTCCGAACCGTCCGACGACGGCTTGTTGCGGGCCGTCGTGAGGTAGCAGCCGTTGTGGCTGGCGACGTCGATACGCCAGTTGTTGTGCTCGGCGATGCTGCGGTAGACGCCGAGCAGGACGTTGTTGTGCGAGTCGCCGGCGGCGAAGACGCGCTTGCTGTAGCCCGTTTCGGGGCCCACCGTGCAGATCCTCGGGATGCCGGGCGACGCCTCACCCAGGCAGTCTGGCCGGTACTTCTGGTCGGTCTTGGCCTGCGCGGGGTCAGGGATGAGGACCCCGGCCAGCTCGGGGTTGTCGCATGGTGCGAGGGCTGGGTCCATGGCCTGGGCGCCGAGGCAGCTCGGCTTCTCGGCAACGACCTTGTCCGCGACCTGGGCGAGCTGCTTCTCGCGGACCGCCTGAACGTTCGCCGCCACGCTGGAGAAGCCGATGACGACAGCCATCGCCGCAGCGGACCAGACCGCCACGACAAGCGGACGGCGCTGGCCCAGCAGTCGGGGCCGGAACCGGATCGGGTCCTCGACCAACGTGGTCGACAGCCACGCGAGGAGCACGGTGGCGGCGATGATCGCGACTTTGTCGACTGTGCCCAGCGACCGGTGCGTGACGTAGGGCAGCAGGACGATGAGGGGCCAGTGCCACAGGTATGCCGCGTACGAGACGCGTCCGAGCAGGGCGACCGGCGGCAGAGCACCGAATCGATCGAACGTCGAGCCGCGTCCCGACCAGATCACGAGCACCGCCCCGACAACCGGAAGCGCTGCCGCGACGCCCGGGAACGGGGTGCTCGCGTCGAAGAAGATGCAGGCCGCGCCGATGCTCGCCACACCGAGCCAGGTGAACGTGCGATGCAGGTGCCGGCTTGCCCCGGCGAACGCGAGCAACGCCCCGGCAGCGAACTCCCAGGCTCTGGTCAGGGTGGAGAAGTACGCCACCCCGGGGTTGGTGGCCGTGAGCCAGACCGAGTAGCCGAGCGAGCAGGCGACGGTCAGCAGCAGGCCCACCAGGATCACCCGCCGGTGACCACGACGGAGGACTCGAGCCACAACGGTCGCAGTCAGCAGGAACAGCGGCAGAGCGATGTAGAACTGTTCCTCCGCCGACAGCGTCCAGAAATGCTGTGTCGGTGAGGGGCTGTTGTTGGCGGCGAGGTAGTCCACCGAGTCATGCGCGAGCAGCCAGTTCTGGACCTGGACCGTCGAGGCCATGATCTCGCCCAGGAACTGACGCCAGAGATTCCTCGGAACCCAGGTCACCACGCCCACTGCTGTCAGGAACAGCACAAGGGTCGACGCAGGCACCAGGCGTTTTGCCCGGCGCGCCCAGAACCGGGCCGGTCGCAGACGGCCGGTGGTGTCGATCTCGGCCAGCAGGTGGGAGGTGATCAGGAAGCCGCTGATGGCGAAGAAGACATCGACCCCCACATAGCCGCCGGTGAGCCGATTGGGCCACAGGTGATAGAGCATCACCGAGCCGACGGCGATCGCGCGCAGAGCCTGGATGTCGGTGCGAACGCCACCCTTGTCACGTTCGTCCACCTTGATCTGGGTCACGGTGGTCGGGTTCGTGGCGGTCATTCGTGGAACCTTACGGGGTCGTGGCGACCCGCTGTGGACGCGGAAAAGCCCTCGGGTCTGAGCTCGGTGTCGGACGGGGCACTTGATATGGAGAAGGCGAGCCTGCTCAAACCACATTGATACAGGCGCAGAAAGTGAGGCTCGCCAAGGTAACGGCTGTGCGAACAGCCATGATCGAGCGCGACAGGCGAGCGGAGGCTGCAGCCCGAAGCAGGAGATCACCGCTACCACTCAGTTCAACGCCGCAGTGAAGAGCTGGAACAAGACCGTCCTGCCCAGGTACGACGCCGCCGTCGGCGCGTGCAACAAAGCCATCGCGTGACAAGTCCCGGGATCGGGGACGCGTCCTGAGGTCGAGGGAGCCCCGTGGTTCGATGGTGAATGGTGTGGTGGACGTGAAGGGACTCGAACCCCTGACCTCTCGCGTGTGAGGCGAGCGCTCTAACCAGCTGAGCTACACGTCCGAACGGTGCCACCCGTCATACGGGCAACGGACAGGAAGAATAGCCGTTCCCGCCCAAAGGTTCCTCATCGGGTCCGCACGTGCCGGCGGGTCCACAGTAGCCAGCATGGGCTCAGAGACCGGGGAGCTTCACGACCAGATCCACGACCCATTCGGGAAGAAAGCTGGAGATGTCGCTGATCAGCAACACCAGCCAGATGACCCCCGCCAGGATGCAAAGGGTGGCCAGCAGCATCAGCCCCTTCATCCACCAGGGCTGGGATCGTGCCCACCTGGTCCAGGCATGGAGGGTGCTCTTGGCGAAGCGCAACAGCCGCTGGGCCCACTCGAACTCGGAGGCCCAGATCGCCAGCCCCAGGAACACCACCAGCCAGCCGGGGCCGGGAAACGGCACCATGATCAGGCCGAGAACGACGATGATCAGCCCGACCACCCCGACCACGACGCGGTAGATCCCGTGGGAGTGCGGGTTCGAGCGGATCTTGCGCCTCCACTCCCAGTCGTCGTCGGCCGCATCCAGGGTGACGTTGTCGTCAGCGTTCATCTTGCTCACCGCGTCACACCCTTCAGTGACGTCAGCGGCTTCGACATCGCGACCGCGCGCTCGCCGTATCCGAGTGACGTGTACAGCCCCCGCGCCCGGGCGTTGCCACCGAACACGTTGAGGGCGATCTCGTGGGCACCTCGCCCTTTGGCCCACTGCTCGCCATACGCCATCAGCTCGCGTCCCCATCCCTGCCCGCGCAGCTCCACCTCGACCTCAACGTCGTAGACGAAGACACTGGTCCCGGCCGCGGTTTCGCGCTCGAAGAGCCACAAGACCCCAACCCGTTGGCCCGTCGTGGCGTCGCGCCCGGTGAACAGGAAGTGCCCCTCGGCGGGTTCGCCATCCTGGAAGTACTCCGCATACTGCCTGGCTGCGACCTCTTCGGCCTCCCGGCGGTCTTCGCCGCCGTGGGTCACGCGGTCGTCGACGTAGGCCCCACGCGAGTATGCGATGAAGGCCTCGAGCTCCTCACCTGTCATCGGGTCCATCTGCAGCCGGTCACTCACGCTGATCCCATCGCACGGGCGCTCCCAAGCAGAGGTAAGTGGTCATGGGTCAAGACGCTCGCGGGACAAGCGGGCGAAGATCTCGATGGCTCGGGCGGTCACCGGCCCGGGGGCAGCAAGCCGTAGACCGTCGATCGCGTGGACGCCCATCACGTCCTTGGTCGAGGACGTGATGAACACCTCTTGGGCCTGGTCCAGGACCGACATCGGCAACGGCTCCGCATGCACCGAGAGCCCTTCCTCGCGACACCACTCGATCACGAGCTCGCGGGTCACCCCGGCCAGCGGTCCGGAGGCCAGGTCGGGCGTGAGGATGTCGCCGTCGACGACCACGAAGACGTTGGACCCGGTGCACTCGCACACGTTGCCCAGTGAGTTGGCGAAGAGCGCCTCCACTCCCCCGCGCTCTCGGGCAAACGCAAGTGCCACAACGTTCTCCGCGTATGACGTGGTCTTCAGCCCCGTCGTGGGGCTGCGTTCGTTGCGGGTCCAGGGCACGACGACCAGCTTGGCGGAGTCAGGGTTCGGCGGCTTCGGTGACGCGGTGACGATGTAGGTCAGCGGCGAGGCTCCGCGGTCGGATCCCAGTGGACCGGGACCACCGGTGACGGTGTAACGAAGCCGCCCTGAGTTGATCGGCTCCCCCGCCAGCACGGCCTTGACCCCCGCGTCGATCACGTCGTGGTCGGCCGCAGGCAGACCGAGCCCAGCCATCGAACGGTCCAGCCGGCGGGCGTGTCGCGTCAGGGCGAACGGCACGCCGTCCACGATCTTGCAGGTCTCAAAGGCACCGTCGCCGACGGTGAGACCATGGTCGAGCGCAGCGATCGACGGCGCTGCGGGGTCGACGTCGTGGCCATTGACCCAGACCCGGACCTGGTCCGCCCAGCTGTCCTCGGCCTTGTCGATCTCACTCACGGTCCCACCCTTCCAGACGCGAGTCCGATCAGTCGAGCGGCCTTCAGCTCGGTCTCAGCCCACTCCTGGGCCGGGTCCGACCCCCAGGTGATCCCGGCTCCGGTGCCGAACCTCAGCCAGCGTTGGCCGGTGGCGTCCCGCTCGGCCCAGAAGGTGCGGATGCCGACGGCAAGCTCCGCCTCGCCGGAGTCCGCATCCACCCATCCGACCGCCCCGCAGTAGGGGCCTCGTGGAGCGCTCTCGAGGTCGGCGATGGCCCGTAGCGCCGTCGACTTCGGGGCCCCCGACACCGATCCGGGCGGAAAGGTCGTTGACAGCACGTCCGCCCAGCTCACGCCGGGGCGTAGCTCCCCCGAGACGGTGGTGACCAGATGCGCCAGCCCCGGATGCTCCTCGGGCGCACACAGGGCGTCGACGCTCACGGTGCCGGGACGGCATACAGGTGAGAGGTCGTTGCGCACGAGATCGGCGATCATGACGTTCTCGGCGTAGTCCTTGGTCAGCATCAGCGACATCGTCGTGGCGGTCCCCTTGATCGGACGGGACTCGATCCGGCCCGCGCGACGGATCAGGAAGGCCTCGGGTGACGCGCTGAGGACGTCCAACCCGGCGTCCGGGACGTGGACACGGCCTGCGTAGGGCGCCGGATTACCTTGTGCGACAAGGGTTTCCAGTCCGGCTAGGTCAGCGTCATCGGACAGGCGGTGGCTCATGATCCGGCAGAGGTTCACTTGGTAGACCTGCCCGGCAGCGATGCGTTCGCGGATCTGGCTCACGCCGGCCAGGTATTCCGCCTCGTCCAGGGACGAGCTCCAGTCACCTCGGAGCGGCGTCCATCCGGGGACCTGCTCCCGGGCCGGCCGCTCCTGGGTGGAGTCCGCGAAGCGAACGCAGCTGACCCGGCCCTCGAAGGTGATGACGACCGCCCAGAACCCACCGGTGTCAAGGCACTTCACGTCATCGGCGATCTGGACCACGTCCCTGGCCCATCGACTGCCAAAGCGTGCGAGGGCCACGGGCAGATTGTAGGTGGATCGGCGCCGGGCGTGGCTCAGGGCAGCCAGGGTTTGCCGGCGAGCTCGGTGACCACCAGGGCCTGGTGCACCCAGGGCACCTGCAGCGCGAGGCTGATGACGCACACGGTGGCCACCAGGACGGCCCGTTTGCGCGGGATGGTCCCAGGTGCCGGGCTCCCGATCAGCAACAGCCCCAAGGGGAATGCCAGCAGCAGGTATCGAAGCATCCCGGTATGCACGCCGGCCACGAACAGCAGGAAGATCGGGTAGATGGCGAACCAGGTCCGCACCTCGACGCCCCAGGTGCGGGTGAGTCGGCTGAGCGCCACCACCACCAGCAGGACGACCAGGAGCGCCAGGCCCACGACCCCGAGCCAGCCGATGTGCTCGAACGCGTTGGTGAACCAGCCGAACCTGCCGACGACCACGGCGTTCGACACGCTCCCCCGGTTGGCGCCGGAGTCCCTGACCCCGCTCGTGATCGCGGACGTGATCGTGGACCACAGGGAGACCGAGGCCGCGGAGACGAGCCCCAGGACGGTCACCGCGACGACCTCGCCACGGCGGAACGGATCCTCTTCCCGGCCGCGGTAGCGCAGGATAGCGTGGACGAGCACGACGATGGCCAGGGGCGGGGTGACCAGCCGGGTCAGCGACAGCAGGACCACGGCCACCACCGCCCACCCGTAGCGGCGTCGCGCCAAGAGCAGAAGGACGGCGCAGACGAGCAGCAGTGACAGGCTCTCGGAGTACGCCGCCTGGAACAGTGGCGCCGCAACGAAGGAACAGGTGAACAGGACGGCGGTGGCGGCCGCGAACCGGCCAGCCGTGCGCTCGACGAGGGCGAACATCAGAACCATCGCGGCGCCGCCGGCGACAAGGTTCACGAGCGTGACCGACAGGGCGAAGCCAAGTCCCGTCACGGCCATCAGCGCGCCCACCACTGTTGGGAACAAAGGAAGGAACGCGAACGCCCACAGCGCGTCCTTGGCATCGGGGTCCCCCGCCAAGGGCAGGTGGTACCCGTTGGTGGCGATGCGCTCGTACCACTGGCCGTCCCAGTTGGTGATCAGCCCCAGATAGCCGGGCGAGTCCGGATGCGCCGTGAACTGGTAGATGCCCGGGTGGTCGGGCGACGGCAGGGCCACCTGATGGCGGGCGGCGACTGCGATGACCACCAGGGCGTAGAGCCTGGTCAGGGCGAAGATGGTCAGCGGCAGCCAGATCGAGAGGGGGACCCGGACGCGCCCGAACCGCCAGGTCGTCGACTCGGAGGACTGTGCAGCTCCCGCCGCCATGGCACTCCCGGTGGACGTCATCTGGTGAACGCGGTCAGGCCCGCGCAACAGCCTGTGTCTGCAACAACTGTTGCTGCGGTGGATGTTACCGGGTGGCGATGGGGCAATGATGGTGATCATGATCGTCACCGCCGCGCCGCTGCCAGATGTCTCCATGTGGCTGAGGAGCAGCGGCCTCGAGATCCTGCTGCTCGTCCTGGGCGCCATTCTGCTGACCCGCTTCGCGGCATGGCTGCGGGCGATGATCACCGATCGCATCGACGCCAACGACCGGGAGTCCGACTCCATCGTGCGCTCGGAGTCCGCCAAGCACCGTCACGCCCTGGCCCAGGTGCTCACGTGGGCCGGGCTGGTCACCGTCTATGTGGTCACCGCGGTGCAGATCGTCGAACGCCTCGGGGTGCCGACCAGTGGTCTGGTGGCGCCGGCGGCCGTCGTGGGCGTGGCCCTCGGCTTCGGGGCACAGCGCCTGGTCCAGGACCTGCTCGCAGGCTTCTTCATCATCGCCGAGCGACAGTACGGCTTCGGCGACCTGATCAGCATCGCCATCCCCGGTATCCCCGCGGGCGTGATCGGCACGGTCGAGGACGTCACCTTGAGAGCGACCAAGGTCCGTACC
>JANOHS010000412.1:0-4187 GCA_031406655.1 Micrococcales bacterium | reverse complement strand
GAGGAGTGCGAGGGGAAACGGTTCCAGGCCGAGGTCCTCGGCTACGAGCTCGGCGGGAAGAACATCAGCGAGGTCCTCGCGATGCCGGTCACCGAGGCCCAGGCGTTCTTCGCCTCCGGCGAGGCGAAGACGCCGGCCGCGCACATGATCCTGAGCCGGCTCGTCGACGTCGGGCTCGGCTACCTCATCCTCGGCCAGCAGCTCCCTACCCTGTCCGGGGGCGAGCGGCAGCGGCTCAAGCTCGCGGCTCGGATGGTCGAGAAGGACAGTGCTTCTCATGTCTACGTCCTTGACGAGCCGACCACCGGCCTCCACCTCGCCGACGTCGAGCAGCTGCTCGGTCTCCTGGACCGTCTGGTCGACTCCGGGAAGTCGGTCATCGTCATCGCGCACCACCAGGCGGTCATGGCGCAAGCCGACTGGATCATCGACCTCGGCCCGGGCGCCGGCCACGACGGCGGCAGGATCATCTTCGAGGGCACTCCCGCCGACCTCGTCGCGGCCCGCTCCACCCTCACGGGCGTGCACCTCGCGGCCTACGTCGGGACCTGACCGAGGCTTGGCCGACCCCGCTCCCATTGCGCCGATAATCTACATTATGTCAACTAAACCAGCGCGCGCGACCCAGACAAGACTTGCCCCATCCCCCAGGCGTTCCGATCCCGTTGGCGGGTTTCCATCAGCAATGCCTGATCTCAGCGCGCATCGGTGATGGAAATCGGCCAAGGGAGCCGCTGGATGACTCCTACGGCAGAGGTCCGACAGCGGGCCGCTCGAACACGGTCTCCTCGCCATCCTCCTCGTCCCACTGTGTGCCGACCTCGATGAACCCGAGTCCGGTGACGAGGTTCCGGGAGGGCTCGTTGTCCGGGCTCACCGACGCGCGGAACCGACGAACGGCGGGGTCGCGCTGGGCCCAGCGGAACATGGCGTCCACGGCCTCTCGGGCATAACCTTTACGGCGGTGCTGGGGAAACACCTCGTAGCCGATCTCGAGCACGCCATCCTCATCGGGTGGGCCGTGGAAGCCGATGCGACCGACCACGACCTCGGGGTTGGCGCGCAGGACCATGGCCCTGAGCAGCAGCGGCACTGAGTCCGGCTGTGCCCGGGCGATGGCAGCTCGGAACCGCAGCACCGACTCCATGCCTTGGGGCCAGTCCTTCGGGATCCGGTAGCCGACCATCTGCTGGGCGGACTCGAGCTCCCCACCCAACAGCGCCATCATGAGCGCCAGATCCATCGGCACGAGGTCCAGCCGGTCCGAGCGCACGTCAGGGTTGGCCACTGCGTTCATCAGAGCAGGTCGGCCTTTGGATGTTCCGGGCGGCGGCCGCCCCACTTCTCACCCAGGGCCGAGACGACCTTCCAGTCCCGCGTGGATGCCACCACTCCCCCGCGCTCGATCCGTGCGTTCGAGAGCTTGGCCAGGTGGGACGGATGAGCGAGCCACAGGTAGATCTCACGTCCGTTGACGTGAGCCCTCTCCCCGGGGATGTCCCACCCGTCCATCAGCGCGACGAGCTCTTCATCCGGGTCATCCTTGAGGAAGGTGACATAACGTCGAGCCTCTCCCTCGAGAGGAGCCACCAGACCCGCCCCGTATGACGTGAGCTCGCCCAGCTGCATTGGTGTCCGGACGATGGTGCTGACGGTGAACCCGCACAGCTCCCCCAGTGCCGTCTCGAGAGCAAGCTCCACGGCGCGGGCGGACCGCAGAGCCGACGAGAACCGCAGGTTTCCGCTCTGGATGTGGCTCTCGACGTCACCAAAACCGTTGTCGGACAGGCCTGTTCGCAGATCAGCCATCTTGGCGAACCGGCCGCCGACGTTGATCGCCCGCAGGAACGCGATGTAGGTCGGCATCAGATCGTGAACGTCCCGCGACCGACCTCACGCACGGTGCCACTGACCAGGATTGTGCCTTCGTCGTCCACGACCAGGTCCAGCACCGACGGACGCTGGAGCGCGCTCCCCTGGTGGATGCGGCGATGGATCCCCCGCTCTCCGTTCGCCAGGAACCAGCCGCCCAGGTTCGCGCACGCCGATCCGGTGGCCGGGTCCTCGATGACGGCGATGCCCTGGGTGAAGAACAGTCGTGACTCGATGGTGCCGGCGCCGGTGGGTGCCCACAGATAGACCAGAGACTCTCCATCGTCCCTCGTGGCGAACTCGGTCAGCAGCTTCGGATCGGCGGATGCAGCCCTGACGTCCTGCGCCGACCGCAGTGGCAGGATCAGCTGGACGGTGCCGGTGTCGACCCACAACGGTTCTGCTGCAACAGAATCCGCGGGCAGCCCGATCATGCGGGTCAGATCCTGGCGCGACACCTCGACCGGGAAGGTGGCGGGCGGGTTGGCCTGCAGGGTCCACACGCTGCCCGCGACCCTGACCGGGATGTCCCCGGCCGGCATACGCAGGAGAACGGCGTCTGCACCACCAAACAGCTCGCGCACGACGTACGCCGTGCCCAGCGTCGGGTGTCCTGCGAAGGGCATCTCGTAGTTGGGCGTGAAGATGCGGACGTTGGCGCTCACGTCCGTGTTCCCGGGCGTGACGAAGGTCGTCTCGGAGAGGTTGAGCTGGCGCGCCAGGGCCTGCATGTCCGTGTCGGACAGTCCCACTGCGTTTTCGAAGACGCACAACGGGTTGCCGGAGAACGGATTGTCACCATCGGTGAAGACATTGAGGATGCGGTAGGTGAGCTGCATGGGACGGCTCAGGACTCGATGCGCGTGGCTACGGGGGTACCGAGCTCGACGGTCCTGCTGACCGTGCAGAGCCGGTCGTGTGACCTGCTGACGGCTCCCGGCAGCAGCTCGCGCGCGGCGTCGCCGCCCTCGCCCTCGGGAAATCTGAGCCGGAAGGTCACCGACAGGTCCTCCATCCGGCTGCCGTCCTCGTCGCGCACCTTCTCGCCGTCCACCTCCACCACGAACGACTGCGGCTCGGCACGACGGGTCGTCAGGATGTCGACGTCGACGGCGGTGCACCCGCCGATCGCGGCCAGGAAGAGTTCGACCGGCGTGAAGTCCTGGACGTCGCCGGTGCCAAACTCGAGTGCGCCGCCCCTGCCGTTGGCCGCTGTGTAGCGGCCGGAGGAGGTACGGGTGATGGTCACCTTGCGATGCGAGTCAGCCAGCATGGCCCTACCCTGCCAGAGTGACCATCCCCACCGCAGCACGTGATCACCCACCGGGCTCGCTGGTCCTTCTGCGCCACGGTGAGACTGAGTGGTCCAGGACAGGTCGGCACACCGGCCGTACCGACATCGCACTGACGGCCCGGGGGGAACAGCTCGGGGCGCGGACGGGCGAGATGCTCGAGGGCCGCGTCTTCTCGATGGTCCTCACCTCTCCGCTGCAGCGGGCCAGCCGCACGACACGGTTGGCCGGACTGGTCGGTGCGGAGATCGACGACAACCTCATGGAGTGGGACTACGGCGGCTACGAGGGGTTGACCAACAACGAGATTCGCGAGCGGCTGGGGCGCCCCTGGACCGTGTTCCAGGACGGTGTCGTCCCCGGGGCCACACCCGGCGAGAGTATCGAGGAGGTGGCCGCACGATGTCGCCTGGTCATCAACCGGGCCATGCCGTTCCTTGCGACGGGTGACGTCGCCCTGGTCGGTCACGGGCACTGCCTGCGGATCCTCACCTCGGTCTTCCTCGGCCAGGAACCGCAGTTCGGCGCGCACCTCAAGCTCGATGCCGGCTCGGTGAGCGTCCTCGGCTGGGATCGTGAGACGCCCGTGGTCAGCTCCTGGAACCGCACCCTCTCGTAGTCAGCCCGGAACCCCTACGGCAGCGACCAGGTGTGCACGGGGGCGTTGGTGTGCATCTGGCGGACGTAGTGCTCGAGCATGCCCTTCAACGCCGTGGGTCGATCGGCACCACGGGCCTCGAGACGCTGCACGGCGGCGATCTGCCACGAGGCGCCGTTGACCCCGGAGGTGCACCGGTCCTCGATCACGCCGAGGTAGCGGTCGCGCACGGCAGCGGACACTCCCCATGACTCGAGACCTGCGTGGGCCATCGGCAGCAGGTAGCGAAGGACCAGCACATCGGCCGGCACCTCCCCGAAACCCGGCCAGAAGACCGTGGCCTTCATGCCACGCTGGGCGCAGGTGAGGAAGTTGTGCTCGGCATCGGCAAAGCTCATCTGGGTCCAGACCGGGCGGTCGTCATC
>JANOHS010000392.1:0-13782 GCA_031406655.1 Micrococcales bacterium | reverse complement strand
GGGAGAACCACGCCATGATGCTCGACCACTACAGCCAGACCAAGAACCTCCTGGTCAGCTACAGCACCAAGCCACTCGGCTTCTTCTAAAGGCCCGAAGATGACCGGTCAGGTCATCCCGGCGGCGCGCGAGGCGATCAGTCACCCGCGCGCCGCACGGGGTGCCTTGGCCGGTCTTCGAGTCAACGGTTGATCCCTGAGTGGTGCGGCACCGAAGCCGTGATGCGCGTGCCGTCGGCCCGTAGCCCGCCTCGCAGCGCCGAGGCATCGGGCTCACCGTCGATCCGTGGGCCCTGGCCGTCAAGTGGCACGGTGGCGGGGTTCTCGCTGGTCACCATGACCTGCTCACCGCGGACGGCCACCGTCAGCGCGGAGCCCGCTTCGATCGCGAGGTCGAGCGAGTCCGACCGGAGCGTGACGCGCATCCGCGTGCCGCGGATCGTGATGCGGAAGGTCAGCGCCGTCCACGACTCGGGCAGGCGCGGGTCGAAGCTGAGGATGTCGCCGTGGTCACGCATCCCGGCGAACCCGTACACGAGGGCACTCCAGACTCCCCCAGCCGTGGCCACGTGCACGCCCTCGGAGGTGTTCTGGCGCAGATCGGCGAGGTCGAGGAACACTCCGTCGTGGAAATAGTGCAGGGCGAGGTCGCGGTAGCCAACCTCCGCAGCGATGATCGACTGAACGACCCCGGACAGCGAGGAGTCCCCAGTGGTGATCGGGTCGTAGTACTCGAAGTCGGCCTTCTTCTGCGCAGCCGTGAACTGCTCACCCTGGAGGAACAGTGCCAGGACGACGTCGGCCTGCTTGAGCACCTGGAACCGGTAGATCACCAGCGGGTGGAAATGAAGCATCAGCGGCATCTTGTCCGGAGGCGTGTTCGAGAGGTCCCAGACCTCGCGCTCGTGGAACGCGGAGTCCTGCGGGTGGATGCCAAGATTGGCGTCGTAGGGGATGGCCATCGCCTCGGCGGCCCGGTCCCACTCCGCGACCTCGTCTTCGCGGAGCCGCAGCCGCGCCACCATCCGAGTGTGCTCGCGGGGCCACGTCGCCTCGAGACCCCGGACCGCCTTGGAGGCGCGTCGCAGGTTGAAGCGCGCCATGACGTTGGTGAAGAGGTTGTCGTTCACGACGGTGGTGTACTCGTCGGGTCCGGTCACGCCGTGGAGGTGGAACGAGTCCTGCTTGCCGTTACCGCGCCAGAACCCGAGGTCAGCCCACATGCGTGCCGTCTGCACGAGGATGTCGATGCCCTCCCGGGCCATGAACTCCTCGTCCCCGCTGGCCTGGACGTACTTGCTCACCGCGTAGGAGACGTCGGCATCGATGTGGTACTGCGCGGTTCCCGCTGCGTAGAGGGCCGAAGCCTCCTCACCGTTGATAGTGCGCCACGGGAACAGGACGCCGTTCGTGGTGAGCTCCATGGCCCTGCGCTCCGCCGCTTGGAGCATGGAGTAGCGGAACCGCAGCGCGTTGCGGGCCAGGCCCGGCGTCGTGTACACGAGGTAGGGGACCACGTAGATCTCGGTGTCCCAGAAGTAGTGCCCGCCATAACCTGAGCCCGTGACCCCCTTGGCGGCGATGCCGTTGCCATCGGCGCGACCTGCCGCCTGAGCAACCTGGAAGAGGTTCCACCGGATCGCCTGCTGCACCTCGGGCTGGCCCTCGACCTCAACGTCCGAGCGTGCCCAGTAGTCGTCCATCCAGGCCCGCTGGTCCGCGAACTGCTTTGCCAGGCCCTCGCTCCGAACGCGGTCCAGGGTTCGCCGGCAGCGGTGGACAAGCTCACGCGCGGGCACGTTGCGAGAGGTGTGGTAGCTCACCGCCTTGGTGATCGTGATCTTCTTGCCCGGCAGGGCGAGGATCCGGAATACGTGCTTCGCGAAGTCCTCCTCCACCTCGGTGAGCTGCTCGTACTCGTTCTCGGTCTCGATCTGGTGATCGGTCCCAATGGCCAGCGTCATGCCGGAGTTGGCGCACCGGTAGCCCAGCAGCGCCCTGTTGTCGCCCCCCCAGTGCTCCGCCGGCTGCAGGACCCGTCCTCCGAACCCCTCCGCCTTGCGAGGGTCGGCCGCACCCCTGTCCACGAACTTCGTCCGGTACTCGTTCAGGCCGTCCTGGCGGTTGAGGATGTGGGAGGTCACCGCGATGGGTACCGCTCGGTCCAGCACCGTCACTTCCAGGGTGAGCACAGCCAGGTGGCGCTGGGTGAAGGACACCATGCGGCGTGAACGCACATGCACCCGGTTGCCCGCGGGTGTCCGCCACAGGATGTCGCGGGTCAGCACACCTTCGGCGAAGTCGAGAGTGCGCTGGTAGGTGACGATGTCCGCGACGGAGAGCAGCAGTGGCTCGTCGTCCACGTACAGCCGCATCACCTTGGAGTCGGGGGCGTTGACGATCGTCTGCCCCACCCTGGCGAGGCCGAAAGCCTCCTCAGCATGCCGGATCGGCCACGTCTCGTGGAAACCGTTGATGAAGGTGCCATGGCTGTGGCTGTCGTGACCCTCCTCGACGTTGCCGCGCATCCCCAGGTAGCCGTTGCCGACGGCGAACAAGGTCTCGGTGGTTCCCAGGTCCGCGGCCTCGTAGAAGGACTCGGTCAGTCGCCACGGATCGGCCGGAAAGCGCAGGCGATCAAGGTATGCGGGGACCTGGTCCGGCCTGGAGCCAGAGCCGGCGCCGTGCTCTGGGGGGACGCTCATGCGGTCATCAGCTCGCTGAGGTCACGCACCACGATGTCCGCGCCGGCTGCACGCAGCGTCTCCGCGCCGGCGCCGCGGTCGACGCCGATGACGAGTCCGAACGCACCTGCCCTCCCTGCGGCGACACCGGAGACCGCGTCCTCGATCACCACGGCCCGTGCCGCCGGAACACCGAGAGCCGCTGCGGCATGCTCGAACGTCTCGGGGGAGGGCTTCCCCCGCAGCCCGGTATGCCGGGCGACCTCACCGTCAACGACGACCGTGAAACGGTCCGCGAGGCCGGCAGCCAGGAGAACCGCGCGTGCGTTCCGCGAGCTCGACACGACGGCTACGGCGACCCCCCGCTCGGCCAGAGCGTCAAGCAGAGCGAGAGTGCCGGGGAATGCCACGACGCCGTCCTTCTTGAGCATTCGGTCGAAGAGAGCGTTCTTGGCGTTGCCCAGTCCGCAGACGGTTTCAGTGCCGGGCTCGTCGGTCGGCTCGCCTTCCGGCAGCTCGATCCCCCGTGACGCGAGTGTTGCCCGCACACCGTCATACCGTGGTTTGCCGTCGACGTGGGTGAAGTAGTCGGCGTTGGTGTAGGCGGGTGCAACCTCGTGTTCGAGGAAGTAGGTCGAGAACATCTGGTGCCAGGCGCGCATGTGCACCTCGGCGGTGGGTGTGAGCACCCCATCGAGGTCGAAGAGGGCTGCCCCGAACGGGCTCCAATCCATGAGGTCAACCGTAACGCCCAACAGCCCCTTCTCGCAGATCGGACCCCTCGGCCGGGGCCTGCGAGCGACGGGCCGTTCGATGGCCACTCAGCCGAGCAGCAGCAGCGTGGCGAGAGTCAGACTCGCGACGATCTCGCCGACGCCGATCCTTGCTGCAGCCACTCCCGGCCATCGTCGGGGCACAGCGGCGGCCCGTACTGCGAAGGCAACAAACAGCACTCCCAGCCACGGGCTTGCGACGGCCGCGGGGACACACACGGCAACGTGGTACAGCACCGAGAGCCGATACCTCCCGACGTCCCCACGGTCGCGGATCATCGTCTTGACGTAGAGGACCGTGCCGGCGAAATACGCAAGGAGCAGCCCCGCGAGAAGCCAGGGTCTCCCCCGATCGGCTCCGGGCAGCCAGGTCAGTCCGGCGAGGCTTGGCGTCCCCGGCTCCCCGAGGTTCTCCCCGAACCCGGCGGCCACGACCGTCATGAGACAGGCGGCCAGAACCGTCACCGCATCGTTGAGCAACGAGCGGTCCGCGCGCCGCCAGGAGCACCAAAGGCTGACCGCGAGCAGAGGCAGGAAGACGACCGCCCAGTGCAGCACGTCTGGCTCAGTTGCGATCACGACCAGGCCGAGCACGATGGTAATAACCCCGTAGGTGCGCACCGGCGGCCAGTAACGGCGCTTGCCCCGGGAGCGTAGCCACAGCCCGGCGGCGAAGAAGGCGAAGTACCCGAGCAACCAGGCGAACAGCAGTGGCAGGTGTCGCCAGCTCGGCTCCCCATCCAGCGCGCCGACGGCGAACGGCACGATGAGCATCGCCCACGCCCCGTGCTGATTCGGCACCCAACCCGGCTCGCGAGGACGTCGGCGGGTCTGCCGCCCGGGGCTACGTCGAGGTGGCGCCGCTGGGCTTGGGTCAGGCATCGCCCGAGTTTAGGCGCCATACAGCGGGGAACGGTCAGCGAGCGCCCGGGGGCAAGTGCCAACGCCGGCCGTGCTCTCAAGGAGGAGATCAAGGCGCTGCTGAGTGCCGGCGGGTCAACAAGGTGAAGGACATCGACGCCCGCGACACCTCGACGGTGTCGGCGGCAGATGGTTGTGTTGTGCCATGACGACGGTCGCAATGTTTCACTCCGTGCTCGGTGTCCGACAGGGCGTCCTCGACGCCGCCGAGCATCTGCGCAAGGACGGCCACGACGTGCTCGTGGTCGATCTCTACGACGGCCGCACCTTCGACGACTACCCGCCCGCCATGAGCTTCGCGTGGGAGCAGGTTGGTCAGCAGGCGCTCATGGAGCGCGCCGTCCAGGCGGTCGCGGATCTGCCCGACGGCTTCGTGTCCGCCGGCTTCTCGCTCGGCTGCATCATGGCGGTGCACCTCGCGACTGTGCGAACGGTCTCGGGCGTCCTCATGGTCGCCGGCGCGATCCCGGTGTCGGCCTTGGGCGACGACGTCCGCTGGCCGGCCGGCGTGCCTGCCCAGACCCACTCGACCCTTGCCGATCCCTGGCGCGAGCCTGAGGAGGTCAACCAGACGATTCGCGACGTCGAGGCGGGCGGCGGCACGATCGAGGTGTTCGACTACCCCGGCTCCGGCCACCTGTTCACCGACCCGACGCTGCCCGCCGAGTACGACCCGGTCGCCACCGAGACGTTCTGGAACCGCGTCCTGCCATTCGTCCGGGCCTGCGGCGGTCGGGGCGGCATGGCAGCCGATCCGAAGCCCGCGTGACGACGAGGACCGGCAGGCTGTTCTGATGCCTCGGAAGCCGAGCGCCGGCCTGCTGCTCTACCGTCGCGGCAACCAGGAGGAGGAGGTCGTCCTTGAGGTGTTGCTCGTGCACATGGGCGGCCCGTTCTGGGCGCGGAAGGACGAGGGTGCGTGGTCCATACCAAAGGGCGAGTACGAGCCGGCGGAGGACCCGTTCGTCGCGGCCAAGCGGGAGTTCGAGGAGGAGCTAGGCTCTGCGCCGCCCTTGGTGGCCTACCGCGACCTGGGCATGGTCAGCCAGCCTGGAGGAAAGGTGGTGTCAGCGTGGGCAGCCGAGGCGGACTTCGACGCGGCTGGAGCCGTCAGTAACACCTTCGAGCTCGAGTGGCCGCGAGGATCGGGTCGGATGCGGTCGTTTCCAGAGGTGGACAGAGCCGGCTGGTTCACCCCGGAGGTCGCTCGGGTCAAGCTGGTGAGGGGTCAGCAGACATTCATCGACCGTCTTCTGGCCCTTTCCATCTCCTGACCGGAACCTTCCACGGTGCCGGCGAAGGACCTCTCGAGGCCATCGAGGATGACATTGAGGCCGTACTCGAACTCGTCCCCGTAGTCGTAGCCGGGCTTCGCGACATGTTCGGTGATCATCGCTACGAGATTGGGGTATTCATCGAGGGGGAACGCCTGGAGCATGCTCTGCGCCACCTCTGCAACCTCCTGCTCGGTATCGAAGGGGAGGCTCATCTTCGTCAGAGCGAAGCCGTAGACATAGCTGTCCAGGAGCGAGTACGCGTGCGCTGCCATCTCCATGTCGAACCCTGCCGCCCGGAGACTGCCGATCACCGCGTCGTGGTGCCGCAGGTTCGCGGGACCGGGGTTGGCCCGAGACTCCATCAGGCCGATCGCCCATCGGTGACGCGACAGGACGTCGCGGACCGAGTGCGCCCTCTGAAGCATGGCGGCCTTCCAGCCGGCTCCGCCGGCAGGCAGGTCGATCTCGCCGAAGACGAGGTCGACGCTGCCATCCACGACTTCGTCCTTGCTGGCGAAGTGGTAGTAGAGCGCCATCGCCTCGACGCCGAGCTCCTTACCGAGCTTGCGCATGCTCAGCGACTCGATCCCACCCTGATCGGCGAGCTTGATGGCGGCTTCCAGCACCCGCTCCCGGGTCAGCGGCTCGCGGCGCTTCACTCGCTTGGTCGTCCGCGTCTTCATGGTCGTCCTCCCTGCCCCAGATAGCCCTAAGTCCGGGGTTGACATCTGCCAACTTTACACCGTACGGTGATGCTTCTCATCGACTTTACACCGTACAGTAGCTGGAGGTCCAACCGATGCGGGCAATGGTTCAAGACACATACGGCTCAGCCGAGGTTCTGGAGCTCAGGGACATCGACAGGCCCGAGATCGGAGACCACGACGTGTTGGTTCGCGTCCGGGCGGCCGGCGTCAACCCCGCCGACTGGGCGGTCATGAGCGGCCTGCCGTACATCGCCCGCCCGATCTACGGACTGCGCAAGCCGAAGGATGGTGTTCGGGGCACTGACGTTTCAGGGCAGGTCGAGGCCGTCGGCACCGGCGTGACGAGGTTTCGTTCAGGTGACGAGGTCTTCGGCTGGTGCACCGGCTCGTATGCCGAGTACGCGTCGGTTTCCGAGGACGCGCTGGCACTCAAGCCCGCCGACCTGACCTTCGAGCAGGCCGCCTCCGTTCCCATGGCCGGCCTCGTCGCACTCCAGGCGCTTCGCGATCACGGCAGCGTCCAAGCCGGGCAGACGGTCTTGATCAATGGTGCCTCCGGGGGCATCGGCACCTTTGCGGTGCAAATTGCGAAGTCACTGGGTGCCCAGGTGACTGGTGTGTGCAGCACGCGCAACGTGGACCTGGTCAGATCGATCGGCGCCGACCACGTCATCGACTACACCGTGGAGGACTTCACCAGAAACGGTCAGCACTACGACTTCATCCTCGACAACGTGGCCAACCATTCACTTTCCGACCTGCGACGCGCGCTCACTCCGCATGGAACGCTCGTGCCGAACGGCGGAGGTTTCGACAATCACTGGTTCGCCGGCGGCGGTCGCGTCATCAAGGCGCATGTGGTGTCACGCTTCGTGAGCCACACGCTGCGGCCGTTTCTGTTGTCGCCCAAGCTTGAGGATCTGGTCGTCCTCAAGGAGCTGATCGAAGCCGGCAAGATCACTCCGGTCATCGACCGTACCTATCCACTGGGCGAAACCCCCCAGGCGATCAGTCATGTGGGAGAGGGACACGCACGGGGCAAGGTCGCCATCACGGTGTGACTCACGTGCCTGCGACCGAGAGCAACCACGCCAGCGGAATACCCCAAGAAAGGACAACAATGACATCTCGAAAGACCGCCACCATCGTTGGTCTGCTGTTCCTGACCCAAACCGTTGCGTTCATCATCGCCGAACAGCTCATCACCGGGGTTCTGAAGCGCCCGAACTACTTGACCGGTGTATCCGGGGACGCCAACGCCCTGGCCGCCGGTGGGCTCTTCGCGGTCGTCTCCGGCGTCGCGGTCGTGGGCATCGCAGTCCTCCTGTTTCGGTTGTTGAAGCCCACCAGTGAGCCGCTGGCCCTTGGATACGTGGTTGAGCGAGTCGTCGAGCTCGTGTTGCAGGTTCTTTTCTTCCTGGTGGTTCCACTGCTCATGATCGCGATCGGCAACGGATTGCGCGACGGCACCCTCGATGCATCCACGTCGGAGTCGCTTGGTCCGATACTCAAGGCGCTACACGACGTGGCGGTTGTAGCGCTGTATCTGGTCACGAGCGTGGGCGGGACGATCCTGGCTGTCCTGCTGTATCGCTCAGCGCTGGTGCCGCGCTCGCTCGCGGTCCTCGCCCTCATCGGCTATCCGGTGCTTATGGTTGGCTGCATCCTGGACATGTTCGACGTCACCGACGTGACAAAGGGTGCCGGGCTGGTTGCCATTGCCCCAGGCGGCCTCTTCGAGCTGATCCTGCCGATCTGGCTCCTCGCCAAAGGATTCAGCTCATCTGGCCACGCTCTGCCCGCGAAGGTCGCTCCACAGATCGTTGCCAAACGATGAAGGCAACGCGAGCATGAAACGAATCAGCGGACCCTTGGCCGGCAAGACAGTGCTGGTCACCGGTGCCACAGCAGGCATCGGCCGGGCGACCGCGTTGGGCCTGGCCACGATGGGCGCGAACCTCGCGATCACGGGCCGCGACCGCGAACGCACCGAAGGCGCTGCTCGCGAGGTCCGCGCAGTCGGCGGCGGGCAGGTGGACGTGTTCGTGGCGGACCTCTCGTCGCAGAAGGAAGTGCGGCGTTTGGCCGGTGAGGTGCTGGAGGCGTACCCCCGCATCGACGTGCTGGTCAACAACGTCGGCGGCTACTGGAACACCCGACACGTCACCGCTGACGGGCTTGAGCACACCTTCGCTCTCAACCACCTGGCGCCGTTCCTGTTGACCAACCTGCTCCTCGACCGACTGAAGCAGAGCGCCCCGGCCCGTGTGGTCACGGTCTCTTCCAACGCGCAGGCCATGGGGCGGATCGACTTCGACGACCTCCAGGGCGAGCGGTCCTACTCCGGCTCAAGGGCCTACAACCAGTCCAAGCTCGCCAACGTCCTGTTCACCTACGAGCTTGCCAGGAGGCTGCGGTCCATTGCCGTCACCGCCAATGCGCTACATCCCGGCGTGGTGAGCACATCTTTCGGAGCCGAGGATCCCCGCGGCATCCAGCGGCTGATCATCCCCTTCGCCCGGCCTTTCATGAAGGACCCGGCCCAGGGCGCCGCCACGTCAATCCACCTGGCTTCCGCTCCCGATCTCGAGCAGGTGACGGGCCGTTTCTTCGCCAACAGCAAACCCAAAAAGTCCTCCAAGCGCAGCTATGACGAAGCCGCCGGGGCACGTCTCTGGCAGGTGAGCGCCGATCTTGTCGGGCTGGCCGCCGCTGGCTGAGCCCGTCCTGCCCGCGCCTTCTGCCCCCTCGACGCTCATTGAGCCCAGAAGGTGGGCTGTAGCCGACTCCCAGAGGCTGACCCTGTAGGTCACCTTCGGACCGGGGGGAGCCAGGCTGGAAGATCAGCCGTCGGCCCAATACGGTTCATCCCGTGGTTGTCGGGGCGACGTGAACCGTGTTCCCGCCTGCCTTCTTGGCGCAGTACATCGCACCGTCTGCCTGCCTGAGTATCTCTTCGGGGCTGCTGCTCCTCGGTCCGGCAAACATCACGAGGCCGATGCTCGCCGAGCACCGGTGCTCCAGGGCTTCGGTGCGGCCCTCGCGTCGAATCGTTAGCTGATACGGGGTCGCCAGCACCGTGAGGATCTTCTCTGCTACGACGGTGGCCCGGTCGGTTGAGTCATTCCGGTCCGTACTGAGACCTCCGATCAGCACCACAAACTCGTCTCCGCCGATCCGCGCCACCGTGTCCACCTCGCGTACACAGTCCTTCAGGCGGCGTGCCACCTCGACCAGCAACCTGTCCCCTACATCGTGCCCAAATGAGTCGTTCAGTGGTTTGAAGTTGTCCAGGTCGAGGAACATCAGTGCGCCGTGGAGACCTGTGTGGCCGCTGAACGCCAACGCCTGACCGAGCGCCTCGTCGAGAAGACGACGGTTGGCCAGCTTCGTCAACGCGTCGTGGAGAGCCATATGTCGAACGGGCTCCTCCGCCTCCTTGCGCTCGGCGCTCTCCATCCTCAGCCTTTGCATCGCCTGGCCGAGCTCTTCGGCACGCGTCGCCGACTCACGCTGGCGGTGGGCGAGCTGCGCCTGGCCGGCTTGCTCGCGGACCTGGCGGATCTGTCGCTCCACCATCTCGGACTTCACCAGGTGGTCCAGGCCCTCACCTACATCCTCCCTCTCGAGATTCCGGATGAGATAGGCCCGGTAAGCGGTTTCCATGGCCCGCACCTTGGTGACGGCGCCCCAGCGCTCGTAACAGACGTAAGCCTGCTGCCAGTACCCCTGTGCGAGTCGATCGGCCCCCCGCTCCTGCCAGAACTCATACGCCCGCTCGTTCGCGACGCCTTCCCAATGCACGAAGTCGCCGGCTCGGGCGGCTGCCACTGCCCGGTCGTAGAGCGGTGCCGCCTCTGCCACCCGGCCCTCGATTCTGGCAAGCTCTGCAGCGACCAGCAGGTACTTGTGCTCGAAGTTCTCGGGGCAGTTGTCGGCCCAGACACGCAGGTCATGGAGCGTCCCTGAAAGACTCTCGCGCCACTTGGTCTGGCGGCCCGCATCAGCCTTCGGGTACAGCGACGCCAGAATCAGGGACCTGGCGAAGACGTGCTCCGGCCATGGCAGCAAGCCCTGCGTTCCGACCGTGTAGATGAGCGGCTCGGTCTCGTCTGAAAGCACCAGCGCGCCGGCGTAGTCGCCGGCGAGGATCAGGGAGAACGTCTTGAGGATCTTGTAGATACACAGGACCTGGATGTTGTGGTGCTCTTCGACACGCCGCAGGTACTGGGTCTCGGTCTCGGTCTCGTCGTCCCCAAGTCCGACAGTGGGGGCCGTCCCTGCCATCGCGTTGAACACGCTCAAGCCACCCTCCAGGAGGTCGATGGCCCACTGGTTGTGGCGTGTCCGGCTGAATACGAGGGAGTGCTCCGACTCCCTCACCAACTCGGCGAGGGGACTGCCCTGGTAGAAGCGGCAGTACATGTCGTGACCGAATGCGTATGCTGCGTACTGCAGGTTGTTGGACCGCAGCCCGATCTCGTACGCGTCTCGATAGTCTTGACTGCCGTACATCAGGTGGCTGAACCAGTGCCGGATCGAGCTCCCGTTCATCAGGTAGAAGACACTCTGGTCAGACGGTTCCCGGAAGGTGCTCGTCATCAGGTTCGTGGCCAGGGCGGCGAACTCCCTCGAGGTCGCGTAGTCGCCGTCCACCCATCCCAGTAGTCCGCCGAAGGCCGTGTGACTGTAACCGGTCTGCGCGATGTTGCCGTGGCGGAGCGTCATGGCCACGACCTTGGGCACGATGACGCTCCAGAGCCGCTGGTCCGACCGATAGCACGGTGGCCCCATCGTGATCAGGACCTTCGCCGCCATGAGCATCTTCGGGTCTGTCATGACCGGTAGGTCGACAAGCTCCGCGACCGACCGGCCAGCGAGCAGATGGCGGACGTCCGCAACCTCGTCTCGGCACGCCTGGTCGAACCCCTCAGCCGGAAGGGTGATCCCCAAGGCGGCCAACGCCTGGCGACCCGTCGCGATCGCGTCCGGATACCTGGCACGAAGGGTGTACTGGACGAATAGGCCGGTCAGCGCATCCGCTTCGTCGAGTGTCGTGCGAGCGTGGGCGACAGCTACGTGGATGCACTTCTCACCCTCGGCGACGTCGCCTTCGAGGAACTCGCACTCTGCTCGCCCCCGGAGCAGGCTCATGACCAGTTCGTAGGAGTCTCGCCACAGCCGCGCCGAGACCCCAGGCCTCGTGACGAACCGATCGGCAGCCCGGTAGAAGTGAAGGGCCGAACCGTAGGCAGTGCCGGCGTAGGCATTGCGAGCCGCTCCAACGTTCAGCTCGACCATTCTCACCTGCTCCGCGGTGTCGTGTATCCGACTCTCACCTGCGTTCAGGTCCTGAACGATCTCGAAGAGTCTTTCGGTGACCTGCTCCGGACGAAGGTTGTCCAGCAACAGCCGGCCTATCCTCAGCAAAGTCCCCGGAAGCTCCACAGGATCGATCAGCGAGTACGCCGCCTGCTGAAGGCGATCGTGCCGGAAGGCAAAGCTCCGGTCGCCAACAGGAGGGGTCTCTGACGGTGTGCTGTCGCCGCCGCTCCATGGGAGAAGCACCCCGCCGGCCTGGCCCAGGTCGAGCGTGGCCAGGCACTCCGAAGTTGGTCGGTCACTGATGATGCTCAGAGTTCCCACGTCGAACCGGTTGCCAAGACAGGCCGCCATTGAGAGCAGCTCCTGGTCGTCGCTGCCGAGCTTGCGCAGCTTGAGGGCGAACAGCTCAATGATGTCGTCGGGAAGGTTGGCTCCCTCGATGGCGTCGATGTTCCACAGCCAGCAGGCCCGCTTCTGGTCCCACCAGAGCAGGTCGAAGTCCTCGAGGAGGTCGACGAACGAGCGCATGAAGAACGGGTTCCCCGACGTCCTTTCATAGACAACAGCGGCGAGCTCCTCGACGCTCCCTGTGTTCGACGTCAGAGCACTCGCCAAGAAGTCGCGCACGTACTCTGGCGTGAGGTTGTCGAGGTGAAGCACCTCGACCAGCACCCCTCGCCCGCGCAGTTCATTCATCGTCGTGGTCAGCTCATGGCCGGCGGAGACCTCGTCGTCGCGGAATGAGGCAATCACCAACAGGTACTGCAGTGTGATGCCCACCTCGATCTGCCTCAGCAGCTCGAAGGAGGCGGCGTCAGCCCACTGCCAGTCATCGATGAAGAGCACGAGGGGGTGTTCAGGTCGGCAGATGACCATGAG
This sequence comes from Micrococcales bacterium, assembly GCA_031406655.1. GTDB lineage: Bacteria > Actinomycetota > Actinomycetes > Actinomycetales > Dermatophilaceae > UBA4719. Next base: position 1,217 of record JANOHS010000392.1, on the reverse strand, counting down.
GAAGTCGCGGAAAACCTGAGCGAAGCGGTGTCGCGCCTCCTGTGGACTGATGTCCGCCATTCGCGGCTGCGGGCCCAGGAGGAGCTCGAACTCCGGCGCCATGTCGACGAGAAGCTGCCCCATGTCACCGACGGCCTCAAGAATGTCGTCCTTGAATCGGCTTCGCTGTTGCGGTTCCGCCCGCAGCAGTTCTCCACACAGCTCACCCAATGCCTGTCGGAATGCGGAGTAGGGAAGATTTCTCTGGTACTGGTCGAACTTGCCCCTGATGAATATGCCGTTCCGGCTCCGAGTCGGAACCTCGAGCTCGGTCACCAGTGCCGTCTTGCCCACGCCTGAAGCCCCGGGAACGAGCAGAATCTCGCCGTGGCCCCTGCTGATGTGCTCCAGGCAGTCGACCAGCTTGCTGATGTCGCGGTCCCGGCCGTACAGCTTCTCCGGCACCATGAGCTGCCCCATGTGTCTGGTCCTCTCATCGGCAAAAGAGGCGCCAACGCCAGAACTCGACTGACGCCCAGCCGATCGCCCTAGCCCTTTATGGTCCCTCTAGGGACGTCAGCAGACTATCTGCCCCGCTTCCGCTTCTGTGGACGAATGGCCAAAACCTGCTCGAGAAGATGGATGCCAGAGACGTCCTGACGTGCTATTCGGAAGCGATTGCGCTGATCGGTAAGCGACTGGATGGCATCCGGTTCCCGATGTGATTGTCCTGCAACGTTTTTCGCGTGTGGAGCGGGATCGGCCGCCGACGTGGGGGTCAGTCGTGAAAGTGAGCGTCTCTGGCCCGTAGCGCGGCGTAGCCCGGGACTCTTGGACCCAAAAGCTGTTATCAGTACTGCCCGTGATGTATGACGAATCAACTCTCCAGGTATTCGTCGTGGCGTCTTCCACGAATGTCACGTCGTCGCTACGGGAAATGTCTATTTGCGCAGCTAAGTCATGTTCGATGCGATTCTGGACGACATTCTGGTTGCCGTTGTCCGTTCCGCGAATCACGTCGGCGCGGAGCGGCCTTAACGAAGTACAGAGACCCTTCACAATCGCTGGCCAGGCGACGTTGTCCTGTCTCGGTGATTCTTGACAGTCGTGTATCAGTAGATGCTTGACACCGGCCGTGTTCGGCCATCCTGTTTGACGACGTTCCGCGGGCGTCGCCGAGGCAGGGAGGCCCGGATGGTGCTGGTTCAGTTGTCTGTTGTCGAGCAACGTCTTGATGC
>JANOHS010000309.1:0-1999 GCA_031406655.1 Micrococcales bacterium | reverse complement strand
CAGACCCCGGCCGTAGGTCGCCAGGAGCTCACGGTCGATGCGAGGCTTGAAGTAGTAGCCCTCCATCGAGGCCAGCGAGCTCATCCGGAAGAGGTTGTGCATGCCCTCGGTGGACTGCGCCAGCAACGTCATGTGGGTGTAGGCACCCGAACCGGAGACGTCATCACGGCCGCCGTCACCGAACTTGACCCGGGTCTTGTCGGTGCGGTGGGTGCCCGGCGTGAGATATGCCTCCACGCCGATGATCGGCTTGACGCCATACTTCTTGGCCTTGGACCAGAACTCGAACGCCCCGAAGACGTAACCGTGGTCGGTCGTGGCCAGTGCCGGCATACCCATCCGCGCGGCGTTCTCGAACAGCTCGTCGATCCGGGCAGCACCATCGAGCATGGAGTACTCGGTGTGCACGTGCAGGTGGACGAAGCTCTTGTCGGGGGCTGGCTGGGATGACATCGGGACAGAGTCTATGCCGGAAGAACGACAGCTCCTGTATGCCGCTCCGTCACGGGACCTTGCTCACTTGAGGCCGGTTTCCGAAGCAAGAACCGGCCCAGGAACCGGCCTGAACCGAGCAAAGCGGCCTGAGGTGAGCAAGGGCTAGGCGCTGACGCGGTCCAGCGCGGTCTGCAGATCCCGGGGGTAGGCGCTTCGGAAGTCGACCCGCTCGCCGCTGCCGGGACCAGCACTTTGGCTCTGGCCATCGGACTGCGCTGTCCGCGAGCGTGGTCGCAGGTGACGCCCTGTACCGGCGTCTGATTGCTCGAGGCCATGGCAACGAGGCCTGGTGGTCACGAGGGGGCGCCGCCAAGGAGTTCGGCCCGTGAAGTCGCACAAATCGCTGTCTCAGGGGCTCTGTGGCAGCGTTCTGTGCGACTTCAAGCACCAACAGCGCCGGGCTAAGCGCTGACGCGGTCCAGCGCGGTCTGCAGATCCTGGGGGTAGGCGCTTCGGAAGTCGACCCGCTCGCCGCTGCCGGGGTGCTGGAACCCCAGGCCCACCGCGTGCAGCCACTGGCGCTCGAGCCCCAGCGCCTTGGCGAGCACCGGGTCAGCACCATAGGTCAGGTCTCCGACACAGGGATGGCGCAGGGCCGAGAAGTGCACCCGGATCTGGTGGGTGCGCCCGGTTTCAAGGTGGACCTCCACCAGAGAGGCCGACCTGAAGGCCTCGATGACCTCGTAGTGGGTGATGCTCGCCTTGCCACTGGCCAGGACCGCGAACTTGTAGTCGTGGTTGGGGTGGCGGCCGATCGGAGCGTCGATGGTTCCCTGGGTGGGGTCCGGGAGGCCCTGGACGAGGGCGTGGTACGTCTTGTCGACCGTGCGCTCCTTGAAGGCCCGCTTGAGTGCGGTGTAGGCGCGTTCGCTCTTCGCGACCACCATCAGGCCGCTCGTACCCACATCGAGGCGGTGCACCACGCCCTGACGCTCGGCCGCACCCGATGTCGAGATCCGGTAGCCGGCCGCGGCCAGTCCCCCGATCACCGTGGGGCCGGTCCATCCGACGCTGGGATGGGCGGCAACGCCAACAGGCTTGTCGACCACGACCACGTCGTCGTCGTCGTGGATCACGGCCATGCCCGGCACCGGTTCCGCCAGCACAGCGAGGCTGACGACCGAGGCATGGTGGGGCAGCGACACCTCGAGCCAGGCGCCGGCACAGACCCGGTCGGACTTGCGCACGGTGCGCTGGTCGACGGTCACCGCGCCCGCTGTCGCCAGGTCGGCGGCCTTGGTGCGGGACAGGCCGAAGAGGCGCGCAAGGGCAGCGTCCACGCGTTCGCCCTCGAGCCCGTCCGGGACGAACAGTGAACGGACATCAGACATCGTGCGTGGTTCCCGCCGAGTGCCGGGGAGGTTGGTCCGATGCCGAGTGTCTGGGCGACTGCTCGGAGGTTGGGTCTCTGGGCGGCGCTTCGGCGGCCTCGTGCTTGGGCGTGTGGTCGACTGCGCGGGTCCCGTCGACATTGACGCCGCGAAAAGCCAGCAGCCCGATGAGG
>JANOHS010000290.1:0-9414 GCA_031406655.1 Micrococcales bacterium | reverse complement strand
CCTTGCCCTCCATCACCGGCATGGCCGCCTCAGGGCCGATGTTGCCAAGGCCCAGAACTGCTGTCCCGTCAGTGAGCACGGCGACCGAGTTCGACTTGATGGTGTAGTCCCACACCAGCTCGCTCTGCTCCGCGATCGCGGTGCACACCCGGCCGACACCGGGGGTGTAGGCCATCGACAGATCGTCACGGGTGAGCACCGCATACTTGGGCGTCACCTCGATCTTGCCGCCGAGGTGCCGATCGAAGACCCGGTCGGTGACCGACAGCAGCTTCACGCCGGAGACATTCCTCGCCGCCGCCACGACCTCGAGTCCGTGCGCCTCGCCGCGGGTCTCAACCTGGATCTGCCGAACGATCACGTCACGCTGGTGCTCGATGATGTCAATACTGTCGACAAGTGCGCCAGCACCTCCGAGCGCTGAGGTCAGCTTCCCGAGCGTGCCAGGGATGCGCTGCAAGGACACGCGCAAGGTCAGCGTGTTACCAGCGGACGGATGGATCGTCACCATGTGCCTCAACCTTTCCTAGGACGGCCGTCGTCGTGCGACGCCGTTGTCGCGGGCCGAGCGGTCACTAGCTGACTCAGGTCTCAGTGTCGGTCCGGTCCTCACTGTAGCCAGCCGCAGAAGGACCGACCGAGGCAGGCGTCTGAAGGGTGACGCGGAACTCGGTGCTGTTCTTGTCGCTGGTCAACATCAGCGAACCCCCGTGCACGATGACCACCGCGCGCGCGATCGACAAGCCCAGACCTGTGCTGCCGATGGCACGTGAGCGCCAGTGCTTGGCGCCGGCGGTCAGCCCCAGGGCTGACGCCAGTCAGGAGCTACCGGTGCAACCGACCCGCGGCCGCGTGCAGGACCCTCCCTGCGCGCGGCCGCCGCCGGGTGGCTGCGAGAGCTGGTCGTGACCGTTCAGTCATCGAGAGTGTCCGCGCTCGATGGCTGCGATCAGCTGTGGACGCAGCTCCCGGGCGCTGATCACGGCGTCGACCGAGCCCACCTGCACGGCGCGCTCGATGCTGTGAACCCCGTCGAACTCGGCGGCCACCTCGCCGAGCTTCTCGGCCCTGACGGTGGAGCGCAGCTGGGCCAGGGCGGCGACCAGGGAGGACCGCTCCAAGCCGCCCGCGTTGGAGACCTGCGCCTCCAGATCCGCGACCCGCGGGTCGGCCGCGGTGCGCGAGTCCACCTCGCCGGCGAAGACGACGGCTGCTGCGGGTGCCCCTCCGATGACGGACGCGAACGACCCCTCGACCGCGAGCACGGTCATCGAGGCGTTGAGCGCCTTGGAGAACACCACGAACGCGCCACCGTGGTATCGCGACACGACGCAGAAGACGACCGGACCGACGAAGTTCACGATGGCCCGGCCGATCTCGGCACCGTACTCAAGCTGCAGGTGCCTCATCGAGTCCGGCGACCCGTCGAAGCCCGACAGGTTTGCCAGAACGACGACCGGTCGAGACCCGCTCGCGGCGTTGATCGCTCGGGCGGTCTTCTTCGACGAGCGCGGGAACAGCGTGCCCGCCGTCCAGGTGTCGGGACCATCGCTCGGGGGGAACCCGGGCCGTGGCTTGGGCCGGGACTCGATCCCGATCAGGGAGATCGGCCACCCGCCCAGGTGTGCGTCGAAGACGACCGAGGTCTCGCCGCCGTCCATGCCGGCCCACCGTTCCAGCACCTGGTGGTCCTGGTCGGAGACGGCGCGCATCAGCGTGCGGATGTCGAACGGCTTCTTTCGATCGGGGTTGGTGGCCGCCGAGAAGATGTCACCGACGGTGCGGAACTCACTGTCGTCCACCTGGTGCGGGTAGCCACACACGTCACGCTCAGCCGGGTCGCTGGTCGCAGCCCGCCGGGGTGCGAGCTCGCCTGGTACGACATAGGTGTGGTCATAATGCGCGAACAGCACGTCGCAGGCACCTGCGAGGTCGGGCGCCCAGTACTGTGCCTGGCCGTTCGGCCCCATGACCCGGTCGTAGCCACCGATCCCGAAGTTGTCCTCGGCCGAGACCCCGCCCGAGAAGTCGAGCGACTGCTTGCCGGTCAGCACCATCGCGCTGTCGGGCGTCATCACCAGGATTCCCTTGGTATGCATCAGCATCGTGGCTTCGGCGTTCCAGTACGGCTGGGCCCCGACATTGATCCCAGCCACGACGATGTTGATCTCGCCTCCCGCCTGGGTGAAGGTCACGATGCGGCGAAGTGCCAGCGCCACCCAGTCCATGTTCTCGGTGCCCGAGTCCATCGAGATGCGCGCGCCGGCCGACAGGGCGAACCACTCGACCGGCACGCCGAGCTCCTCGGCCAGGTCGAGTGCGGCGATCACTCTGGCGCACTCGGCCTCGGCGACGGCGCCCAGTGCGCGAGTGGGGTCACCCAGCAGGACGACCCGTGTCACCCCCTCCGGATGGCGCACGGTGAGCGTCCTGGCCAGCCCGACCACGAGTCCGGCGCGGTTGCCGCCCGGCGGGCGCTGAACCGGCACGAGAACGCCGCCCTCGTCCAGGTCGTGCTCGACGAAGCTGCCGTAGCGTCCGGCGATCAGGCTCACCAGCTCGTATGGGTAGACGGTGCCGCGCCGCCGGGAGCGCAACACCTTCTGGGCGTAGTCGTCCAGTGGCCGCAGGCGCTCGGTCGGTGGACCGGTCACGGCGGTGACGACGCCCGCTCCCGGCTGGTAGGAGAACCGGACGGCGGCCTCGTTCACCCTCCCGTCGGGGGTGGCGATCCGGCCCTGCGCGAGCACCTCCTCGACACCGGCGCCGGAGGTCAATGGTGCGATGGTGCGCTGCAACGCCGTGAGCTCGTCGAGGGGCGCGGCGATCACCGGCCACACATGCAGGAACACATGGTTCATGTCGAGCCGCGACCCTGCCGCACCCCGTGCGCCACGCTCTCGCCGGATCGCCTCCAGGCAGCTTGCGACGGCACGCTCTGCGTGGGGCAGCGACGTCACGTGCCCGTCGGCGTCCCGGACGACGGCGAGCTCACGGATCTGGGCGAGTGCCACGAGCCGCTGGTCCGCCCCGTTGTCGGGTGCCACGCAGTGGTACAGCAGCACGTCATCCGGTGCCTCCAGCCGGGTGATCTCGAAGTCCCGCAACCGCCAGAGGTTGAGCCGGCGTCCGACCATGGGGTGGACTCCCCGCACCAAGTCGTCCTCGACGACGCCGTTTGGCCCGGGCCGCAAGGTGAAGTAGGAGACCGGTCGCCCCGCGCCGGGGCAGACCGCGACGGCGGTGCGCCGCACCCGTCCGGCAAAGGGCAGCGCCTGAACAGCTCGCAGCAGCGCAGCCGACACCTCGGTCACCGAGTCCGGGGCACCGGGCCACGAGAGGTAAAGGTCCACGACTACCGAGTGGTCGGCTGGCGCGTCCTCGACCTGGGCGCCGATCGCGGCTACCAGGTCGCTCGCCGGCTCGAGCTCGGTCCAGCTGGCAATCGTCGTGACCAGATGCCGCGGGCGATCGTCCAGGGAGTAGTCCGCCACGACGAACGGCCGCCCAGCGGCAGTCAGAAGCCGCAGGTCGTGCAGCTCGTGCTCGCGGTAGTGGCGGCGGACCAGCACCTCGAGCATGGGCTCCCGCTCCGGCAGGCGGTGTTCGATCCGCTCAGCCAGGAAGCGCACGATCTGCTCAGGGATCGCGGTCAGACCATCCAGCCGGGTGGCATAGTCGGAGGCCTCCGGATGGTCGGAGAGGTAGTTGAGCTCGGTGCGCACCCCGGCGAGCACGGCGTTCCGCTCCGAGTCGACCACCGGCTGGTCGAACCAGCGGAACCTGGCGCTACGGGCCAGGTCACCCACCTGGGGGTAGCGCAGCTGGGTCGCCAGCACGAGCCGGTCCAGAACCTCACGCGCCTCGTCCGCGACTGCCCCGACCGGCGGCTGTTCGACCATCCACTGCTGCAGCAGCGGGGTGACGACGACCAGGTCCGATGCGGCCCGCTGGGCCAGGAACACCCGGAATACGGCTTCCTCGAGTGCTGGTGTGCGCTCGAGGTCGGTGACGCCATAGTGCGCGAGGGCTCGGGCAAGGCGCCGGCGGAAGCCGTCGGGCAGGTGCTCGCGCTCGACGTCCAGGCTGTGGAGGTAGGAGTGGAAATGTTCACGGGGGCTGTGAACTCTCTCGTCCTCCGACTCCTCGGCTGCCGGCCGGTTGCGGGCGAGCTCGGCCAGGTCGGCGAACGCGCTGAACACCTCGATCTCGCGGCGCAGCGGAAGCTCGCCGGTCGAGGCCAGCTCGGCGCGTGCCTGCTGGTAGTCGGCGAGCGTGCGCACGGCGTCCCCGGGTGCGAAGTCGAACCCGAGGATCAGACTGCGCAGATCGTCGAGGGCGCGCCCGGCACGAGCCGCAGCCGTGCCGTCCGGCGGCTCGGGAAGGTCAAGTGCGAGGAGCGGAGCGACATCGCCGGTGGACCCCGGTGCGCCGTCCTCGTCCTCGGCGACGGGTTCGAGCCGGATGACGGGTGTGCCGGTCTCGACCTGACCGCCGGTGCCGACCAGCACCTCGCGCACCCGTGCTGCGAACGGGGCATGCAGGACGGTCTCCATCTTCATGGACTCCAGCACGAGTACCGGCGCGCCCGCGTCCACCCGGTCGCCGACGGCGACCGGCACGGCGACCACCAGCGCCGGCGCGGGTGAACGCAATACACCTCCCTCATCGCGGCTGACGCGATGGGTGGTGGAGTTGACCTCGACCAGGTGGACCGGGCCGTGGGTGGCGCTGACCAGCCGGAACCGGTGGTCCCCGATGACCAGCCGGCCGAGGTACTCGTCGAACTGCTCCAGGTCCGCGTCGACCTGCCGGTCCTGTTGGGCCGCACCAAATCCGACCCTGAAGCGCGTTGGGCCGACCTGAGCGACGGTGACCCTGTGCGAGGCGCCGCGGAGCTTGAGGTCGATGCCCTGCCCGACCTCATGTCTGGCCTGGGGCCGGCCGCCGTGCGCGGTGGTGAGGAAGTGCTTGCGCTCAACCTGCTCCTGCTCCTCGTAGGCCTCGATCGCCGCTGCGACCAGCGCGACCCCGGCGTGCCGTTCGGTCTGGAGCCGGCCTTGTCCGCGGACCCGGTCGATCCATCCGGTGTCGGCACTGCCGTCGATGATCTCGGGCTGGTCGAGCAGGTCGAGCAGGAAGCTCTTGTTCGTCGTGCCGCCCTCGATCAGGACGGTGGTGTCTCCTAGTGCTCGCCTCAGCCGGGAGTAGGCCTCCGCGCGCGTGCGCCCGTGGGCGATGACCTTGGCGATCATGGAATCGAAGTCCGCCGGGATCAGGTCACCCTGCCCCACTCCCGTGTCAACCCGGATCCCCGGGCCGGAGGGCAGGTTGAGCAGCGCGATGCGGCCGGGGGAGGGCGCGAAGTCGCGGTCCGGGTCCTCGGCGTTCAGCCGCGCCTCGACGGCGTGCCCGGCCTCTGACGGACGCTCACCCTCGAGCCGCCCGCCGGATGCGACGTGCAGCTGCGCCTTGACCAGGTCAAAACCGGTGGTCAGCTCGGTGATCGGGTGCTCCACCTGGAGCCGGGTGTTGACCTCCAGAAATGCGAACGACCTCTCCGCCGGGTGGTACAGGAACTCGACGGTTGCGGCGCCGCAGTAGTCGACGGCCAGGGCCAGCCGTTCGGCCGATGCCTTGAGGTCGCGCACCTGCTCGTCGTCGAGCACTGGTGACGCCGACTCCTCGATGACCTTCTGGTTGCGCCGCTGGGCGGAGCAGTCGCGCACGCCGAGGGCCCAGGCCGTCCCCTGTCCATCAGCAATGACCTGCACCTCGACGTGCCGGGCACCAGTGACGAGGCGCTCGAGAAAGACCACACCGCTGCCGAAGGCTCGCGCCGCCTCATCGCGGGTGCGGTCGAACGCATCGGTCAGATCCTCGTCGGAGGTGACCACGCGTATGCCGCGTCCGCCGCCCCCCGCCGTGGCCTTGAGCATCAGCGGGTACCCGATCTCGCGCGCCGCCGCGTGGGCGGCCCCGATGTCGTCGACCGAGCCCCGGCTCCACGGAGCCACCGGGACGCCGACCTGCTCGGCAAGCAGCTTCGACCCGATCTTGTCGCCCAGACGCCTCATGGCGCTCGCGCTCGGGCCGATGAAGGTGACGCCGATCCGGTCGCACATCTCGGCGAAGCTCGGGTCCTCGGCGACGAAGCCCCAGCCGACCCACGCCGCGTCGGCGCCCGTCTCCTTCAGCGCACGTTCGAGGATGCCGAGGTCGAGGTAGGGACGACCTGCTGCAGGTCCGAGGGCGTACGTCGCATCCGCCTCCCGCGCGAACATTGCTGACGCCTCGCCATCGGTGTGAAGGGCGACGGTCTCGATCTGGGTCCCGCCCTGTGCGTTGAGCTCGCGCACCGCATGAATCAGCCGCATCGCAGCCTCTCCGCGGTTGACGATCGCAATTCGGCTGATCATGTAAGACGTACTCCCTGGATTGGACGGACCCTCTGACATCGGAGCTCAGCTGCTGGCTCGCGCAAAGCGCGGTCGCCTTGCCGGGGTTACCCGAACGCCAGCTGTACGTCGTCCGAGGACGGCTCGGGAGACGGCTGCGGGCTGGCGGACTGCGCGCCGGCGCTCCCTGAACGCGCCCTCTCGATGGCGACGGCAGCCGGGTCGATGCGCATCACGCAGTAGCCGGCCACGGCCCCGGCGCCGAAGCCCGGAGCGAAGATTCGGGTGGGCGCCTTGATGACACCATCTCGGACCGCATCGTGGATTGCCAGGGGGATGCTCGCCGAAGAGGCGTTGCCGACCGACTCGATGTTGAAGTAGAGGCTGTCGGACGTGAGCCCCGCCTGCAGGGCAAGGTCGCTCACCATCGGCTTGTTGGCCTGGTGGGGTACGATGAGGTCGATCGTGGCCAGGAGCGAGTCCTTCTTGCCATCCGGGTCGGGAAGCACCTTGAGCTCCTCGATCATCTGCTGGAGGTAGCGGCCGGCCAGGGCCTTGACGTCCGGGCCGTACACGGTGATGTTGTTGTCGAACGTGGGGTTGGGCCAGATGATCGAGTTCACCTGGCTGGCCGGACCGCTGGCGTAGGTCTGCATGAACTCGATGTCCGGAGGCTCGCCCTCCGGGGCGACCCCGATCACGAAGGCAGCCGCGCCGTCGCCGAAGATCATCCGGGACGGCCTGACGTTACCGATCTTGTCGGAGAACTTCTCCACGCAGACGACCAGGACGGGACGCTGTACCTCCTGGAGGATCCGGGTCGCATCGGACAGTCCGTACGCCATCCCGGCACAGGCGGCAATGATGTCGAAGGACGCGTGGGTCTGGAAGATGCCCAGCTGACCGGAGATCCAGGTGGCCACGGAGGGGATTATCCGGGTGCTCGTGCAGGTGCACACCAGAACCGCGCCGATCTCCTCTGGGCCCCGGCCGCTGTGGGCGAGCGCAGCCTGTGCCGCTTGCAACGCGATCTCCTCCATGCTCTGTGAGGTGTAGCGACGTTGCGCGATGCCGGTCTTCTGAAGGATCTCGGTTGCCGTCATCGGCGACCAGTTGTAGGCCGCGTTGCGGATGAGGTCGTCATTGCTGCAGATCACCTCGCCATGGACCACGGCCAGTGCCTCGATCCGGGGCATCACCGAGAAGTGGCTCCGCACATTGACCGCGGGGTATGGGCGCACCGGCTGGGCGGCCGCCTTGGCCTTCGAGCCGGACGCGGGCACCACGCCGGCCTCGATCCGTCGCAGGAAGTTGCGCACCTCCTGGTCGCGCGGGTGAAGGACTACGACGAAGTCGTCAGCGTTGAGCTGGCCGACCTCGACCAGCTCAACCTGTGAGCGGTCCCACGGGTACTGGTTGTGCAGGACCATGGCCCAGCGGCTCAGTGCCTCGAGCTCCGGGACCTCCTCGTCACAGTCGAGCATCGCGGCGAAGTCGTAGACCGGGTAGTCGGGGTCATAGCTGGCCAGCCGGAAGGTCAGGTTGGTGGGGTCGGCAACCATCTCGGCCACGGTGGGCTTGATGGTCGGCAGATCGGTGGCATGGTGCCGTCGGTGCCCGAACACGTCGAACAGGGTCCCGAAGATGCGGTCCTCGACCTCGCGGTTCCAGGTCGGCGGCAGTGTCGCGTAGGCGGTCTGGACAGCGGAGACCTTGCGGTCACCGTCCTCCCACGGGGTCACGACCGGCAGGAAAACGTCGCTGCGGGTCCGTGGCACGTCAGCCCAGCGGGTAGGCCGCTTCTCATACAGCGTCATGGAAAAGCGGTTGGTCCAGAAGAGGTTCAGGGCCACGTCGCGCATCAGCTCATACCTGCTTGAGTAGGCGCCCTCCTCCACGCGCGCCAAGATGTTCGTGCCTGACGGTGCCTTGGCCTCGAAGTCGCGTCTGATCACACTGTCGAGCTGTTCGAGACTGTCCATCACCGACAGGTCCAGCTCCGGCATGAAGTTGGAGGGAAACACGATGCGCTCATGACTGTTGACAACGAATGGCTGCATGGCACTTCCTTCGGAAGGCTCGTCGATATTGATGGCGTTTCCCCCACCGGCTCGGCACCGGCGATGGCAGGTGTGCGGTCGAAGACTACGCCGGTCGCAGTGCCCGTTGGGGTTTCAGTTTTGGCGTGATGCAGCGACCGGTCGCTTCCGTCTCCTGCTTGTGTCGAGGTCGGCCTGCAACCGGGCATTCGCGTCCTGCAGGTCAAGGACCATGGCAACGCCCGTCAGGTTCAAGCCCGTGGCGACCAGAGCCGCGATGCGACGGAGCCGTTCAAGGTCTTCGCTGCTGTAGCGGCGGGTGCCGCCGGTGGAGCGCGCCGGCTCGAGCAGGCCACGGTGCTCGTACAGCCGAAGGGTCTGGGTGCCCATGCCGACCAGCTCCGCGGCCACCGAGATGGCGTAGACGCCACGGCCCGGGTCAGGCTCGGCGCTGGTCGGGTTCATCGGCCACCTCATCCGTGGCTGCGAAGGTTCTTGCTCTCATAATGCTACCGATGCTATAACAAATCTATGGCTGACGCGTCAGATTTCTGACCGACTGACCACACGGACGAAGTGAGCAGGACTGACGAGCAAGGAGTGATGATGATGTTGATGCGAACCGATCCCTTCCGTGAGCTCGACCGTCTTGCCGAGCAGGTCTTCGGTACGACCACCCGCCCGGGGGTCATGCCGATGGACGCTTGGCGTCAGGGGGACGAGTTCATCGTCGAGTTCGACCTGCCCGGGGTGAAGGCTCAGGATGTCGATCTTGACGTCGAGCGCAACGTGCTCACGGTCAAGGCCGAACGCCCCGTCGATGACGGCAAGGACGCCGAGATGATCGCTGCCGAGCGCACTCGCGGTGTCTTCAGCCGGCAGCTGTTCCTGGGGGACAACCTGGACACGGACCGGGTGCAGGCCCAGTACGAAGCCGGGGTGCTCCGGCTGACCATCCCGATCTCCGAGAAGGCCAA
>JANOHS010000232.1:0-5930 GCA_031406655.1 Micrococcales bacterium | reverse complement strand
CATGGGTCCGGTTGCGAGAAACGACACAAACCTATCGTCTGTGGCCGGGCCTCGGCCAATCATGTCTTTGTTTGGAGAGCTCAGGCGGAGAAATGTCGCTGCGCACTCGGTCGGTCCGCCTCCCACGATGGCGATGGGGGGCCGCCGTTGTCATGCGGGGGACATACGCAGGGCGGTTTCGGTAAGTCCTCAACGCTTCGGCCGAACGCCGTGACTGGGTCAGTAGAACAAGCCTAAGTCTGCTCACGAGTTGCGGACAGCCGTCGGGCGAGCTGCGCAAGTTCGATGCGGCTGGACGTGTCTGTCTTGCGGAGCATGTGGGAGACGTGCGAGCTGACGGTCTTCTCGCTGATCACGAGCTCACGGGCCATCTCTGCATATGTGCGTCCCGCCATGACGAGCGCGAGGATGTCTCGTTCCCGTTGGGTGAGATTGGGCAGCGCCGCCGGGACGCTTGCTTCGACTGGCCTCGCCGACGATAGCGGGATTCTCGCTTCGTGCGCGAGGGCTTCGATCTCGTTCAGGAGAGGCGTTGCCGCGAGCTCTGTGGCGAGGTGATGAGCCCGGCGCAGGTCGCTCCTTGCTGATTCACGCGCCGCGGTCGACTGGAGGAGCCCAGTCTCGGCCGAGCGCCAGCATGCATACGCTTCGTCCCAGCGGAGTCGGGCATCGGCGCAAGCGCTCGCGGCCTGCCGCCAACGGGCTGCGGCGTCGGACCGGTGGTGAGCGCGAGCGACCTCGGCTTCGTACATTGCCTGCATCGCCGTCACCTCGGCTGCGTGCGCAGGTCCGGGGCCCACATCCGAGATGTTGGCGGGGTATGTGGTCACCAGGTCCCGGATGACTGTCAACACGGGCCCGGCATCCTCGCCACGATCGCGCAACGCTTGGGCCTCGTTCGCCAAGGCACGCGTTGCGAGGGGCAGGAGGTGCTCACGCAGGTTGCCGCGACCCGCCTGCACGCCGCTCATGGCAGCGTCGAAGCCGGCGCGGTGGTCACCCTTGACGATATGAAGCTCGGCCCGGATCGCGTGATAGCCGAAGAACTCGTAGTACCTGCCGGCTACCTCCGCTGCACGGGCAAGGTGCTCCTCCGCTTGTTGCCAGCGGCCCTGTCGAGTGTCAAGGAGGGCGGCCGTCAGTCGGGCGATGGCGTCGGGGCGGGGTCCGGGCGTTGAACCCAAAGCCACGCGCAGTCGAGAAACACAAGCACGCCAGTCACCGGACATGAGCAGTGCCTGCGCCTCCTGGGCGCAGAGTAGGGCCACGTACCGATGAGGGGCACCCATCGCCACGAGCCGTTCGCGGCCTCGCGCGCAGTGCGCGTTCGCCTCGGCGCTTGTCGGACCGATGTCGATGCAGTTGCAGCTGCAGCAAACGGCCGAGACGTAGGCAAGGAAGTCTCTCGCAGTGTCAGCAATGGTTTCCGCCTCGAGCGCGTCGTCGAGAGCGTCTCCGTCACCGGCGAGCACTCGTGCCATGACCCGTGTAGTCAGGGCATTTGACAGTGCTCTGGCGGATCCACTCCTTCGGGCGATCCGGACCGCGTCCTCTGCGCGCTGGCGACCTGATGGCAGCCCATCCCAGACCTCCTGCTCGGCAAGGCGTGCCACCGCTACCGCGTGTTGGGGGCTGTCCGGGTGGGCGGCCGAGAGGCGAACTGCCAGTCGTGCAGCACCAGGATCAGCGTGTGCCTTCCACATCTCGTCCTCCAGGTCGACCGTCCTGATCAGCAGCTCGCTGACGAGCAAGGGCTCGGCGACTGGGTCCGCGAGGTGGAGGAGCTGCCCGATCACGTCTAGCTCTGCGTCCGGGTTTCCGCTGCGGTGGGCAGCTGATTGGACCCGACGCAGCATGTCGACCTTCGTCAGGCCGGTCGTGGTGGCATTTGGCCACAGAGCGAGCGCGCGCAGCAGGAGCCGCAGTGTCTCCGCGTAGCCGCCGGACTTTTGGGCTGAGTCCGCCGCGATCAGGGCCCAGCGGAATGCTTCCTGACTGTGTCCGGCCCCGGCGTGATGGTCGGCCAGTGCCACCGCGATTCTTACCCCGGGCTCAGCGTGGGTGTCATTCGTGGCATCCAATGAGCGCGCGAGGGTTGCGTGCAGTGCTTGCCGTTCCTCGGGGAGTAAACCCTGCTCGAGCACCTCGGGCAGGAGAGGGTGAGCAAACCAGTAGGTGCCGTCGGGTCCGACTTCGACGATGCCGGAGTCAACGGCCTCCCGAAGTGGGCGGACGACGTCCCCGTGGACACCGGCTGGTTGCGCGAGTCGCATCAGGTCGTCTCCGCGTTGCGGGCGTCCGGTGATGGCCAAGAGGCGTGTCAAGGCCTTAGCGTTCGGCGTGAGTCGCTGCCATCTTCGGGTCACGGCGTCGCGCAGCTCGGTAGGCATGTCGACCGGCAAGGACGTGGCGTCCGCACTGAGGCCGCGAACGAGAAGTTCGGTCAGGTATGGGTTGCCGCTGGTCCGGGCGTGGACCTGGTCCACGAGGGACTGGTGTGGTGTGCGGCCAAGCAATGCGGTCAGTTGATCCTGGACGCCCAGCCGGTCTAGCGGGCCGAGGCGCAATTCACTGGTGCGAGGGAGTCGGCGCACGTTGGCCAACCACTCTGGGAGGATCAGGCCCTCCTCACCGCAGCGCACCGACATCAACACCGAAAGATGGCGATTCTCTGGCCCTGCCAGCACGTAGAGCAGGACGTCGAGGGAGCTCTGGTCAGCCCATTGGAGGTCATCGATCACCAGGACAACGGGTCGGCGGTCGCACAGGGCATCGAGCCATCCGTCGAACGCAGCTGGGGCGTTGTCTGGAGACAAGGCGAGGACACGCAGCTGCTCAGGACTGTCGTCTCGGTGGAGGACAGCGGACGTCAAGGGCAGGAACGGCACCGAAAGGGAACTGAGCGGCAGGCAGGTAGCCCATACGACCTCGACAGACGAGGACATGCGCGAGGCAGATTCGCGCATCAGCGCAGTCTTGCCTGCGCCCGCCTCCCCGGTGACGAGGAGCGTCCCGGCCACGCCGCCGATACTCTGGCGCACCAGTCCGACGACCGCCTCGAGTTCTTCCGTGCGACCCGCGAGCACTTAACGCTCTCGCGCGAATTTGACGCTCACATTCCATTCTTGCATCGCCCGCAACGGATATTCCAGAGATGCACATGGGGGAGCCGTCCGAGCCGAAGTCCAGGTCCCGCCCAGCCCGATGGCTCAAAGCCACGCGGATTTGGAGAACTTTCATGCTCGGTGCAGGTTCCGCGAGTGTCCAAGCGGGACGCGGACACCAGTCACGCCCGGACCGCCGCAATGGGGGCCTCGCGGCCCCCATTGCTTGGGTGGGTTTGCTTGGGTTGGGTCAGGCGCGCAGTCTCGTGGACGGCTCTGACCTGCGAGTTTGGCTGAGCGCGTAGCCCAGGCCAACGACGGCGACTGCCAGGAGAATCCCGAGAGCCCAGTATGCAAAGACCTGCCAGAGCGGTGTCCCAGTACTTGTCGGCGTGGGCGCTGAGGGGACGCGGTCGTAGATCGGGTCGGGCACCTTTGCATAGGCGGTGGTGGTTGCGGCGAGGCACCAGGCGGCCACGCCGGTGATGATGACGATGAAGCGACGTACGTGACGCATATGATCTTCCTTCCGTTGGGTTCTGGTGTTCCAGACCCGTTCTGGTGCTGCAGACCCAACGTCGCGTAAGGGGACCCTTAGACACATCGGGATGTACCCCTGAGATTGCGACTCCTTCCCGGTACCGTCTGCTTGGCTGGGCTTCGCCGGGAAAGCCGGTTGTTCCAGGTGGCTACCAAGTGCTTCTCTTGGGCTATCACCACAACCAAGAGGAGTTCTGTGACGCGTACTTCGTACACGTCCGCCGGTATTGCCTACGACCGTGCGGGCCGCCGCGGTGACCTGCCAGTCGTCCTCATCCATGCCGGCGTCGCCGATCGCCGGATGTGGGACCGACTCTGGCCGGCGCTCACCGCCGAACGGGATGTCATCAAACTGGACCTTCGTGGATTCGGCGAGTCCGCGACGCGTCCACCCGGCGTGCTCTGCCCGGTCGATGACGTGCTCGACACGTTGACCGAGGCCGGCATCGAGCGCTGTCACAAGTTGGTGCCTCCTTCGGTGCCGGCGTGGCCGTTGAGGTCGCGCTGTCCCGGCCCGAACTGGTGGCTTCCCTGCTGCTCATCGCCCCTGGTGGATCGCTCATCGCCGAAGTCACCCCGGATCTGGGTTCGTTCATCCAGGCGGAAAGGTCCGCGTTGGCCCGCGGCGACCTGGATGGTGCCGTGGAGGCGAACCTCACCTGGTGGGTCGACGGTCCCAAGCGGGACGCCGGTGACGTCGATCCGGCGGTCCGTGACCTCGTCCGACAAATGCAGCGTCGGGCCTTTGAGGTGACGGCAGACTGGGACGACATCCAGCAGAGCGAACTCGACCCGCCCGCGCTCGATCGACTCGCAGATATCCGGGTGCCCACCCTGGCCCTGCTGGGCGGGCTCGATCTCGACGCGATCCACGACGCGGCAGGGCGCGTAGTCGACGGAATCCCCGACGTGCGCCGCGTCGACTGGCCAGACACCGCACACCTACCGTCGATGGAGCGCCCCGACGACTTCCTCGCACTACTACGGGACTGGTTGATACGGTCCGAACCGACGTCGTACAACTGAGTGCCGAGGCACCGACAAGAACTCGAACCAAGCGCGCCTCGTCGCCGCGATTCACGAACGCGGACTAGTCGGCCGCCGCCCGGTCCCCGCACCAGACCGATCCGATCCGATGCAAGGCCGCGAGCAGCCCGTCCGGACCCGTCAACGCCACACCCCGCGCCCGAGCAGGTGTGCTCGGGCGCCATCAGGGCGCTGGTGGCGGACTCGGGCGTGGTCGGCTACTGGAAGCCTGCAGGCTGCTCAGCGTGGTTCTTCAAGCCGTCGCCTCAGCCGTTCGAGTGTTGCCGCGAGGTCCTTGCGAACACCGGTCCGGGCGAGCGGCGCGATCAGCTTGCCGATCCCGTGGCCTTCGAAGTCGATGCCGTACTCGAGATGTGTGCCGGTTCCGTCAGTGGTCGGGGTCAGGTCCATCGTGACGTGTGCTCGGACCGGGCCGTCGATTCCGCGCACCCCGTAGCGGCGGTGTGGATCGTAGTCGGTCACCACCCAGGTGATCGGGCGGTCGGTTCCCATCACGTGCCGGACCTCCTGGCCCCGGTTTCCGACACCGACGGCAGCTGGCTGGTCGAACGCAGCCTGACGCACGTCGGGTTGCCACTCGGGTAGGTGGGTCGCGTCGGCGATGTAGTCAAAAACCTGGCGCGGATCACGGGCGATGTCCACCCCGCCAGTGATGGTCTTGCCTCCGGTCCCTGACATGGGCCTCCTCCTTGCTTATCGGCGCGCCGTGTGGCGGATCACTCATTGATGCCAGTATCATTCTCTCTAATGTCGGAGAACACAAGACCTCGGCGGCGCTACGACAGCAGGTCGCGTCGCGTGCAGGCGGGACGCACCCGGACGCGCATTCTGGAGGCAGCAAAGCGGGTGTTCGTCGAGCGCGGCTACGCCGGCGCCACCATCCCGCGGATCGCGGCTGAGGCCGGGGTGGCCGTCGAAACGATCTACCGGACGGCGCCAGGAAAGCCGGGGCTGCTCGCCGCCGCCGTCGAGACCGCATTGGCGGGCGGACGAGACAACGCCAACCTCCCGGTCGAGCAGCGACCCGGCATCCGACGCGTTATCGAGGAGGAGGACCCGGTCCGCAAGCTCCAGCTGTATGCCGCAACCCAGCCCGGCGTGTACGGCCGGGCCGGGGGGCTGCTGCGAGTCCTGGACGAAGCGGCGATGAGCATCCCCGACCTCGCCCAGCTCCGGGAACGCTATGCAGCAAGCCGCCTGGAAGGCATGCGTCAACTGGCCGAACAGCTGGCCGAGCAA
>JANOHS010000230.1:0-18155 GCA_031406655.1 Micrococcales bacterium | reverse complement strand
CCAGTCCGGGCCCCACACACGCTCGATCAGCAGGCGACGGGTGTAGACGAACTTGGGTCGTTCGCTCAGGGCGTCCAGCAGGTCGAACTCGGTTCGGGTCAGCTCCACCGCGATCTGCCCCACCTGGACCTGCCGGGACTGTGGGTCCAGGCTCAGGTCCCCGATCGTGCGTACCTGGGGTTCCCCGGTCGTGATGGCCGTGCGTGGTCGGCGAAGCATGCTGCGGATCCGGGCGGTCAGCTCGCGGGGGGAGAAGGGCTTGGTCATGTAGTCGTCGGCGCCCACGGACAGCCCGATCAGCGTGTCGACCTCTTCGCTTCGGGCGGTCAGCATGATCACGTAGGCGTCGGTGAACGTGCGCAGCTGGCGACAGACCTCGATGCCGTCGATGCCCGGCAGCATCAGGTCGAGGACCACGACGTCAGGCGGGTCGCGTCGCGCCGCCGCCAGGGCCTGCTCCCCGTCGGGGGCCGTGGTGACCTCGAACCCCTCGTGCTCGAGGTAGCCGGCCACCACCCGGGTCAGGCTCGGCTCGTCGTCCACGACCAGGGCCCGGTAGGGGGCACCGGTCGCGGTTGTCTCCGTCGGTGTCAGCAGGATCAGTCCTCCATGGCCTTGAACGTCCCATGCCACGAGTGGTACCAGACCGCCCCGGTGGAGGAGCTGACCGACAGCATCCCACTGACCGTTCCGTTGCGCTGGAGGTCAACGGTGAAGTAGCCCGGGTAGGCGTCGACGCCTTCGATCGCGGTGCCCCTCTGGTTGGCGGCCAGCCACGAGGCGGCAATCTCGCGGGCCTTCGTCTCGGTCACCGCGCCGGTACTGCTGTCCCCTGCGCCCATCCCGGAACGGGTGTTCCACATCATTGCCGGGCCGGGTTCGGTGCTCACCGCGCCGGTGCGGGGATCGACGATGACCTCGGTCGCCGGCTTCTGCGCTGCGTCCTTGAGCTCGACGTAGAAGCCGTTGTCGAACCACATCACCTCACCGGGGTGCAGCCCCGCTGATGCGGCCGCCTTCGCAGCCCTGGCCCGAGCTGCCGGTATGGAGGACACGGCGACCCCGTCACCAGGCAGCCACGCCATGCCCATCGAGCCGAACGAGCCCATCATCGAGCCGCCCATCATGCCCTGGCCCTGGCCCTGGCCGCCCATCATTCCTTGGCCCTGGCCCTGGCCGCCCATCATTCCTTGGCCCTGGCCCTGGCCGCCCATCATCCCCGACTCCCAGCCCTGCCCGTCACCGCGCATCATCGTCGGCCCGGAAGACTGGGCACCGATGGTGCCCACAGCCATCGCCACTGAGGCGACCAGGGCGGTCACAGCTGTTACCAAAGTTACGACCATCAGGGGGCGTCTCACCACGGTCACCTCCTGTCGCCCCGCGCACCCAGAAGGGCGGCCCGTTGTGCCTGCCACGTGTCTAGGTCGATCTCTCCGCTGGCCAGCCGACGGTCCAGGATCTCCATGGGCCCTTCACCGGTATCACGGGTCGCCCCGACGCTGCTGCCTGGCAGCAGGCGGATGACCAGCCACACGATCAGCCCGATCAGGATGAGCCAGAACAAGCCCATACCAAGCCATCCGAGCGGACCCATACCGCCGCCATACCAACCCATCATCGTGAGCTCCTCATCTTTGCCCGGGTTCCAACTGGGTCACTCCAGGGTCGCGCGTGGATGCAGCGTTAGCGTCCAGAAACTATGTAGAAACGATGAAGAAGCCAGCCCGCGCCCATCGCGCCGGCCGAGCAACAGAGTGACGCGAAAGCTCTTTGATGGACTTGCTCGGGGTGGGCGCTGATCTTGATGGGATCTTCATGGTTTCAACATTGGGACGACACGATCGCGACCCTATTGTTCAGATACCCCAGTGGGGTATCTGCTACTCAGTGTCGAACGTGGCCGTCCCGGTCGAGGGCACTGTGGCAGTTGGAGCATTCGAAGGGGTTCCACGATGACGACAGCCATGTACGCGGTCGAGGGAATGATGTGCGATTCATGCATGGCCGCGGTCGAGGCCAAGGTCAAGTCGATCTCGGGTGTGACTGTCGTGGCCATGGACCTCGTTGCAGGCGGCCGGTCACCACTGATCGTGACCAGCGGGACGAGGCTGGAGGCCGAGGCGGTGCGCAACGTCGTGGAAGATGTCGGCTTCGGCGTCCCGCTCCCGAAAGGCCCAGAGGTGGGCGGTCGTGGGAAGGGTCCTGTCACCGTCAATGCCCATACCCTTCCAGGTCGTCAACCAGTGATGTCCCCTATTGGAGGGTTGAGCTCATGAGCGTCAGCGATGTAGGGATACTCGCAGGGTCCTTGGTTCTGACGGGCCTGTTGGCGTGGTACTTCTTCGGGCCGAAGAAGTCGCGCCACGCCGAGCTGGCCGATGGTGTGCAGATCATCAAGGTCACCGTCAAGGGTGGCTACAGCCCGGACGTCATACAGGTCGACTCAGGGGTGCCGGTGCGGATAATGTTCGACCGACAGGAGTCCGGTGACTGTTCCTCACGGGTGGTCCTCCCGGACTTCAAGGTGAACCAGATCCTTCCCGCGTTCGAGACCACGACGGTCGACTTCCTGCCCGAGGCGCTTGGCGAGTACGAGTTCGCCTGTGGGATGGGAATGCTCCACGGCACTCTGCGAGTCGTCGGTGAGGCGGGGCTCGATCACGTCGCAGCCGGTCTGGCATCGCCGATCGCACTGGCCACCGTGGCGAATGGCGCCCAGACGGTCGGCGTGACGGTCAGGGGCGGCTACAGCCCGGACGTGGTGCGTGTGGCACCGGGGGTGCCGGTGCGGCTGGTCTTGGACCGGCAGGAGGACTCTGTGTGCTCCGAGCATCTGCTGGTCCCGGAGCTGGGCGTCGACGCGGTGCTGCCCGCATTCGAGCGGACGACCGTCGAGCTGCCCGCCATGGAAGAGGGCACTCACGAGTTCACCTGCGGTATGGGAATGCTGCGCGGGAGCATCCTGGTCGGGGAGTCCGCGGTCGTGACGCACCCTGTCGGCGGGAGCGTCGCGCCCGTGATGGCGACCGGAGTCGTGGCAGGCGCGGGTGGGCCTGACCCGTTGGGTGCGGCCGCTGCTGCCGAGTCTGCCGAGGGGGAGGAGCGTGAGCGCAACGCCGAGATCTCGGACCTCACCCGACGGGTGCTCTTTGGTGGGTTGCTGACTGCGCCGGTGCTGTTCGCGGTGATGTTGGTGGAGTTCTTCTCGGTGTCGTGGATGCCGGAGTTGTTGATGAGCCGTTGGTTCCAGTTTGCTTTGATCACGCCGGTGATGTTCTACACGGGTTGGCCGATCCACCGCACCGGGTGGCTTGCACTGTCCCACCGGACCGCGGACATGAACTCCCTGATCACGCTCGGCACGATCGCGGCCTACGGGTACAGCCTGGTGGTGACCTTCTTCCCGGGCGTGTTGCCGGCGGACGTCCAGGCGGTCTACTACGAGGCGGTCGGGGTGATCGTCACCTTGATCCTGCTCGGGCGGCTGTTGGAGACCAAGGCCAAGGCCGGCACCGGTGAAGCGATCCGCACGCTCATTGGGCTTCAGCCGCGCACCGCCCGCGTCATCCGCGACGGGGTGGAGGCCGAGGTGGCCATCCAGGATGTTGCGCTGGGCGACATGGTCGTGGTCCGCCCGGGGGAGAAGCTCCCGGTGGACGGCGAGGTCGTCGAGGGCCGCTCGCCGGTGGACGAGTCGATGGTCACCGGCGAGCCGATCCCGGTGACCAAGACCCCCGGCGACACGGTCATCGGGGCCACGATCAACCAGACCGGCTCCTTCACATACGTGGCGACCAAGATCGGTGCGGACACCATGCTCGCGCAGATCATCAAGCTGGTCCGCCAGGCCCAGGGTTCCAAGGCCCCGATCCAGCGACTGGCCGACCAGGTCTCCGGCTACTTCGTCCCGGCCGTGATCACCCTGGCGATCTGGACTTTCGCCGTCTGGGCTCTTGTCGGGCCGCCGCCGGCGTTCATCTTCGCTCTGGTCGCAGCGGTCTCCGTGCTGGTCATCGCCTGCCCCTGCGCCCTGGGCCTGGCAACCCCGCTGTCGATCACGGTCGGCACCGGCAAGGGCGCCACCGCCGGCATCCTGATCCGCTCCGCGGAGTCCCTGGAGACCGCCCACAAGCTGGACACCATCGTGTTGGACAAGACCGGCACAATCACCAACGGCACCCCCGTCCTGACCGACGTCCTGCCCGCGTCAGGCTTCACCTCCGACGAGGTCCTGGCGCTGGTCGCGGCGGTCGAGGCTTCCTCCGAGCACCCGCTGGCCACGGCGATCGTGGCCGGCGCCCGGGAACGCAACCTGCCACTGGCGCAGGCCATCGCCTTCGACTCGATCACCGGCCAGGGCGTGCGCGCCCTCGTCGATAGCCGCGAGGTCCTGGTGGGCAACCGGCGCCTGTTGGTCGGGGCGGGTATCGACCCAACCCCGTTGACACCTTGGCAGGAGGCCTTGGCCAGCTACGGCAAGTCACCAATGCTCGTCGCTGTCGACGGTCGCCTGGCAGGCGTGATCGGCGTCGCGGACACCCTCAAAGAGGGCTCGGCAGCGGCGGTCGCGGCCCTGAAGAGCAGGGGCATCGAGGTTGTGATGATGACCGGCGACAACCGCGTCACCGCCGCCGCGATCGCCCGGGCGGTCGGCATCGGGCGCGTTCTGGCCGAGGTCATGCCCGAGCACAAGGCAGCCGAAGTTCGCCGACTCCAGGAAGAGGGTCGGGTTGTGGGTATGGTCGGTGATGGCATCAACGATGCACCTGCCCTAGCCCAGGCCGACGTCGGCTCCGCGATCGGCACGGGCACCGATGTGGCCATCGAGGCCTCAGACATCACCTTGATCTCCGGGGCGTTGTCCGGGCTGGTCACCGCGATCGACCTGTCCCGGGCAACAATGCGTAACATCCGACAGAACCTGGTATTCGCCTTCGTCTACAACGGGATCGGCATCCCCATCGCAGCCGGCGCGCTCTACCCGGCGTTCGGAATGAGGTTGAGCCCGATGATCGCCGCAGGAGCTATGGCGGCATCCTCCCTGTCCGTGGTCGCCAACGCCAACAGGCTCCGCGGCTTCAAACCCGCCGCAATCCCCGACAACGTCCACATGCCAGCCACCGACCCGGTGGTCCAGGTCGGACGCGATCAAGAAAAGGAGCACGACATGCCCGAACAATCCTCCAAAGTGACCGACCCCGTGTGCGGTATGACGGTGGACCCGGCCACGGCCGCCGCCAGCGTTGAGCACGAAGGCCGCACCTACTACTTCTGTGGAAAGGGATGCGCCAAGAGCTTCACCGCAGACCCCGGCAAATACACCAACGCCGCGGTGTCGTAGCCCCCGCCGGGAGTGGAGGCATTCACTCCCGGCGGGCGCCCTCACCGCTACTGTGACGATCCCAGGAAGAATGAATGTGGCCGGTGAAAGGTACGCCCAAGAACGACGTGCTCAACCGGCTGATTCGATTCGGGTAAGGGGAATTCACGCGTTCGGACGTGGCAGCTCTGGTGGACCGACGTGACGGCCAACCGTGCACAAGAACACCATTCAGGCGCTCGAGAGGGGTTTCGGTCCCGCAGGATTTCCTGAGCGACGTGCCAGCGACCCTGGCCACTGACGAAACTCCGATCGCCAGGCCTTCGCTGTCGTCCGCATCCCCCTTTCGGCGCCGACTTTGCCAGACCGGTGTTCCCGGGTCAGGTCGGAAACTTCGCCTTGGCCGGGCACCACACGACAAACGGGCGGCTGCTTGCACAACATCGACCTGTTTCAAAGGGGGACGCCGCCAGGGTGGTTGTGACCACGGCCAGCTACGTCGTGAATGCCGTCGACCGGCATGTGATCGTCACCCCGGACAAGGTGGAAGTGACTGCGCCCCGTGCCGCAGCGCCCAGGCGCAAGACCGACACAGCCTTGGCTGACGATGACCGTGGCCATCCCAAGCTCAGCGCTCAGTACCGCTACGTGGTGTTAGCAAAGCTCGTGAACAACATCTCGCGGGCCAGCGGTCATCCGTCGTCGTTCATGGTTGTTCAGGCCGGAGCGGTGCGCTGAGATGTGCTGAACCGTCAACTGCTGCGATCAGCATCCCGGTGAGTAGAACGCGACCCTAGCCACGCCCGGTCAGCCAAACGTCGTGGGGGAGACCTTCTGCCCAGATCCCACTATTCCTTCGCAGCCTGCCCGAAGATCATCGTGTACCACCATGATCCAAGACACCAGAGCGTGGTGGTGAGGATTGTGCCCCCTGCGGCGACCAGTCCTCCCAAGACAAACCCCAACACCGAGAGTCCGTAATGAAAGGACACAGCTGAGCTCGCCAACAAGACAGTAGAGAGAAGGTAGGAGAACTGTCGTGGCTTTGGCGCCGCTGGTAGCGGTGGAGCACGAAACAGGTGGCGAACGGCGAGGTTGTAGACCAGATCGATGACCATACCGCTGGGCAGTAGCGCGCCGCTCAAGGCAACAAGCGCCATTGACCCCAGCCAGATGGGCGACTGCAAGACCAATCCGATCACGATCAAGGTGGTGCCTACTCCGGGCGCGAACCGCAGTGGCAACGCATAGCGGGATTTGGCCTCGCCATCGAGTGCTCCAAATCCTTGCTTGTTGAGGTTGGTTTCCGTAAAGGCACTGAGTCTGGTCATTCCTAAGGTTCTCTTCTCTGCGGGGTCGATCCCGTGGGGATCCAGCGCGCGATCATCATCAGGTCGTGCCCACCCGTTGGCCGGGGATGTCCGCCTCTGGCGCCGTCAGGCCCCATCAAGGGTGCGCGGCTGCAAACGGCCACAACAGTTCAAACACGCCGGTGGGCAGGCGGCAGGTGTCACATCACGCCGGCGGGACTCGCCAGACCCCGTACCCCTGCCGGCCCAGAGGTAGGGGTACCGGGGGCTCCGACCGCAACCGCCGCGGAGGAGACCATGGCGATCACCTCAGCAGCCAACGCTCGTACCAGCAGGGGGCGTCTCGTTGAACTCATTTCCTGTCGTCCTGGACGCCCTGGAGAGCCACTCGTTGGGCTTGCCAAGCCGCCGTGTCGATCTGTCCGCTGGCCAGCCGGCGGTCCAGGATCTCCAACGCCGACTCACCCGCATCGCGGGTCGCACCGCCGCTACTTCCGGGCAGCAGCCGCACCACCAGCCACACGATCAGCCCGAGAAGGACAAGCCAGAAAACACCCATCCCAAGCCATCCGATCGAACCCATACCTCCATTGCCATACCAACCCATCATGGTGAACTCCTTTCGTCCGCCCGGTTCCTCCGAGCTACCTCCACCCTCGCGCCCCAATGCTGCGATCCTGGCCAGGAATCACGAAGAAACGATGTAGAAGCCGGCCAAACGTCCTCGTCGCGTCCATGAGCCGCACCTAGGGCTTGGAGTTCGCGGACGTGGTTACGCATGAACGCCTCCACCAAGCGGGCGTTCTTGGCTCGCATCGACCCCCGGGCCATCTCGGCCAGGGTTCTGGGGTCACGTTCCCCGGCGATCAGGGCCGCCATCATCTGGCGGCCGGCTACCCCGAAGATGTCACTGGCCACGACCGACAGCTTCATCTGGGCGTCCTCGAGCAGGTTCTCATTCCGTTGCTTCTCGGCGGTTCGGGGGCGGTAACCAGGTCGACCCGGTACCTGGTCAGGTCCGCAAGAGCCTGATGGTGGCGGTGGCACGAAGCTGGGCTGCAGCATCTGGCGTTCGGCGACCTTGCATAACCAGACCGCGTCCAACCGGTCGGTCTTGGGCCGCCCGGGCAGGTGCTTGACGTCACCGGCGTTGACCACGAAGAAGCCGAACAGCGCTACCGTCACGAGCTACCGCTCGCGGCATGAAAACCCGGTGTCCGTCGAAGCGGGGGAACTCCACACCAGCGGCGGTGGCCCAGCTACGGTCGAAGAATTCGTAGGCCACTGTTGCGTTGTTCGGTGGAATTCAAGTGAAGACAGTGGGGCCAAATGACTTGACGACACCCATGCCTCCCGCAGGACGACAATGAACACTCTTTAACCAGAGACTTCCGCTGCCCAGATCGAAGTCGCAGGAGGCGTGGACACCCGCAGGGATCGGACTCACGGAGGATCCTGCATAGGACTGGCCATTCCCAAAGCCCTGACCGACGCTACAGCGGGCAGCTCACCGTGACGAGCCCGGGACCGCGCAAGGCTCCACTTTTCGGGTCCTGCTACCTCACCGATGAGGCGACGGTGACGACGTAGGGGCGGTCGGGATCACTCAGCACCGTGTCTGCTTTGTGAACCACCCCGAGGGCGGCGCAGGCTGGGGCGTGCAACCGATGCGCGTCGTACGTGCCGTGTACGAGGACCACGGTCGCGTCGGGGCTGAGTAGAGCTCGGGCACCCGTCAATACCTGGTGTACCTGGTGGCTGGTTCCGAGGTAGTACAAAACTTCCGATAGGACAAGGACATCTACCCGCCCGCGAAACTCATCGAGCACCTGTGCAACGGACCTGGCGTCTGCCCTTACCACCATGGCGTTGGTTTGGTTACGGATGCGGCTGGTTGCGGTGGCAATCGCCCGCTCGGATATGTCGATGCCGATCACTTTGCTTGCCGGATTCAGCCGTGCCAACGCAGCAACGTTTTGACCATCCGCGCAGCCCACCTCCACGATGACTCCCGCCCCGGGCGGGATCACTGCGGTCAGCTGCGCTTGCTTACGTTGCTCATAGGGCATGAGCGCATACATCCACGGGTCTTCCGCAAGGCCGAACAAGGTATCGAAGAGCCGACTGCGTGCCAGCGAGGCCAACCGGCCAGGCAGCAACGCAAGGATCGCGAACCCGACTCGGTGAACGGACTGGCCCAGCCGGGAATCAGTCGGCGACGCGGTCACCTGAGCTGCGTACTCGACATACGGGCGTCGATGCCGTGCAGAGAGGAACCCCGCCGCCATAACAAGTAGTCCGGTGCCCCGCCAAGCCAGGGTGGTCGCGATCGCGACGTCCATGGGAACGCTGATCAGGATCAGGCCGAGGACAAGGATCCCATCAGCAAGTCCCAGACCAAATGGTGGAGCCGGCACGAGGGTTAACAGCCTGGCTATCAGGGCAACCGCCAGCACTTCCAGGACGCCAGGGGCAGGCCCTCCGTTGGTGTGCATCAGGATCGCAGCCATCAGCGCGACCATCAGTCCCAACGCGACCTCGCCTACGCCGGCCACCACAAAGGCATGCGGACCCCGTCGGGCCAACACTGCCATCGTGAGCCTCGTGACAGATAGGTCACGAACTCTGCGTCTTGTGTGAAGGCCCCAAAGCGTTCCTGTGAGCGCCAGGCAAGCGGTCGCGATCAGCACGGCTGTCCCCTCAGTTGTGCCTGCCCGGGGAAGGTGACCAGTCGCACCAATCACCGCGACCGCGCCGATCGAGAGCAACAGCACCACTACGGCCCTGGTCAGCCATGCCGCGGCAGCGCTGGGAGTCAGCGACGCAGCCCAGTGAGTGTCGTGCCCAGAGCCCCATACTGTCGAGCGGCCGTGCTGACCGCCTGCCGCGACCAACAACCGGTGCGCCACAAGCGCGTCGACCGAGCCCACTGTCGCGCAAGCCAACAAAGGCAGACCAGGAGTGATCGCTCTTCGCTGCGCGGCCCCGACCATTACCCATACCGATACCGACGCCACCACAGCAACGACAGCCATCGCGTTGCTGTCCCACACCAAGAGCAATGCCAGCGTCCACGGCGCCCCGCCCAGTGGCAGGACAAAGAACAGCGCGCTTAGAGCGGCCACCGCGAAGCCTATTCGCAAGGAGACCGGTCGCCCCCGCAACATCTCAGCCCTCACGACTTAGCCGGTAGCTTGGCTGCCGCCGCTGAACGCATGCTTGTACAAGGACTGGGTCGCATCTGCTCGGCGTCTTGACCAGAATTGGACTCTCCATCTTGAAAATGATCATGATACCGATGGTCTTGCCTCCCATGCTGTGGAGGTGTTGAGTGACGGGCTTTCTTCATCGTTCCTCTATGGTTGCTCGCCACGAACGCACACCCGGGCGTCAAGTGGAGGTATCCCGGAGGACCGGGAAGGCGAAGGAGGAGTTCATCATGGAATGGCAACGGAATGGGTATGCTCCGATGGCTGGGGATGGGCGTGTTCTAGTTCATCTGGCTGCTTCGACGTCCTGCTGGTTGGCATCGTCTCGGAGGCCGAGACAACCGCGCAGCTCACGCTTGAACTGGGCCGCGTCGGCGCGATCTTCCAACGGATACCGGATGACCACTCATGCTTCGCTTCCTGTCTCTTCGTTCTTGCGGCGCCTGGGCATGACAGCGGGGCTCCGACTCTCAACCGACATCGCTCGATTGATGTGCTCCCGAGCCGCATGAGGGACGATCCAGCGCGGCATCTGGTCAGCTGGTCAGATGGTTTTGAACCTCTTTGAGCAGGTCGGTCGTGGACAGCCACATGGAGGGGTATTCGCCGTACCAGCGCTGGTTCCCGGCCTTGTCGATCAGCACGAAGCTGTGCCCGGGCAGTCCGGCGTGCATGCCCTTGCCGAGGGTCCCGTAGGCCTTGGACACGGTGCCGTCGTCGAGCAGGAAGGGGGTGCGCACACCGTTGGCGGCCATGTCGGCGGTGATCTGTTCGCGGGTGTTCATCACGATGGGCAGGACGGTGAGCCCCGCGGCGGCGATCGCCGGGTCCTTTTCGATCTGGGCCATCTGGACGAGGCAGGACTGGCAGCCGGCGCCCTCGCTGAAGTACAGCAGGACATCCTTCCCGCGCAGGGCTGCCAGACTCACCTGGGCCCCGGAGGTGTCGGTAAGGGTGAAGTCGGGTGCGACCCGGGTCGTCGCGGAGGACTCC
This sequence comes from Micrococcales bacterium, assembly GCA_031406655.1. Classification (GTDB taxonomy): domain Bacteria; phylum Actinomycetota; class Actinomycetes; order Actinomycetales; family Dermatophilaceae; genus UBA4719. The sequence continues at coordinate 7,320 of JANOHS010000230.1, read as the reverse complement.
TGCCGTGAGCTGAGCGCCATCGCCACGACCACCGCGATCACGGCCACGGTGGCGATCAGGGACGCCATACGGATCCACCACCGCCGGCGCCTCTCCTGCTCGACCTTGGCCGCTCGCAGCGCGTTGATGTGCTCGTGGCTCTTCTGCTCTGTGTGGTGGCCGCTTGTTCTTGTCGTCATCTGAGTGTCCTTACCTGTGGGTCGAGGGGAGGTCGGTGGCGTCCTCGTGGCAGGACGAGGCGTCCTCGTACTCCGCTTCGTCTGCTGGGGAGCGGGGCTGCCCGCGGCGGGGGCGGTTGCGGAGCGTGGCGTAGACGAACACTGCGGCCAGCGCCAGGACGACCAGGCCAAGGAATGCCTCGGGGATCGGGGCGGTGATCTTCTCCACCCAGCCGAAGGCCGAGGCCAGACGTTTCCCGAAGGCCACCTGGAACCCCGGACCGGAGGTCATCTCACCGCTTCCTGCGAGGTACATCACGAAGATCCCCATGACGGTGAACGCCGCCGCCACAACGAGGTTGACCGTGTTGGTCGCCAAGATGTGGCTGCCCAGGTGTAGCCGGACCGGTCGCGCTTTGAGGAACTTGCGTTCGCCGAGGCGGAAGCGGTCCCAGAGCAGCGCCATGACGAACAACGGGAAAGCCATGCCGAAGACGTAGGCGAGGCCCAGGACCAGGCCACCGGCGGGCGACCCAGACAGCGCGGAGAGGGTCATCACCCCGACCAGGACGGGTGCGCAGCAGCTGCTGGCGAGCCCGGAGAACACGCCGAGGGCGAAGAAGCTTGCCGAGTCCCCACGGGTGGTGTCGGGCGCCCGCACGAACGAGGGCAGGCTGACCATCCGGCCGGACAGGGTGAACACGGCCAGGGCCAGCATCAGCACGCCGCCGGCGTAGTACAGCGGCTGGTGGTAGTTGGCGATTGTTCCCGCCACCAGGCTGACCCCCAGGGTGATCGGGATCAGGACCAGCCCCAACCCGGCGGCGAAGATGAACGTCAGCGGCAGTAGTCGCCAGCGGCGGTTCTTGACTGCCACCGCAAGGTAGGACGGCGCCAGGAAGACGATGCAGCAGGGCGCGAACAGTGCCACGCCACCGGCGAAGAAAGCGGCCAGCACGGAGCCGGTGGTCAGCAGGTCACCCATTGGTCTCACCGCGCTGTGCCTTCGACAGTCGCCGTTCGAGCTTGCGCCGGGGAAGCCGGCCGGAGCTGAAGTACTCCCCATCCAGCAGGACCAGGGGACTCATCGGGGCCCGATGCTGGTCCATCAGCGCGCGACCTGGCCCGTCGCCGATCGACAACACATGGACGGTCATCGGAAAGGACTGCCCGAGGACTGCCAGGGCGGACTTCGCGTCATCACACAGGTGGCACGCCGGAGCCTCCACCACCGTGATCACAACCGGTATGCCGGCCTCATGGGTCGGGGGGCCGTCGCGGTCCGGGTCTTGCCTCCCCGTTGAGGGGTTCGTATCAGCTCGAGTCATGCCTCCAAGGTCCGCCCGGCAGTTGAGGATCTTGGAAACCTTCTGGTAAAGGTTTGCTGAAGACCCGGTTGTGCTCATGTCTTGGGCGTTTCCCGTTCTTGGTCCGGGTCGAATCGGGGTGTAGCGGCCCGGGTACGGGGTAGGACCTGGGACACCGCCCACATCGCGAAGGCGACGTAAAGCAGACAGAGCACGCCGAGGGCGAACCATGTGCTCATCGCCATTGGGTGCCTCCTTCCGGTTTCCTGTCACCTCAAACGTGGACGACGAACACGCGCCAATTGGTATTCGGATGGTGAAGAGACGCTGAAGTTTCACGCCGGTCTCAAGTGGGTGACCCTGCCGTCATTACCTCTTCGGCGTTTGCCGGTTGAACCGCTGTTCGTCGTGGACGGTTGAGGAACTGGGTCCGAACAATCAGGACGACGCCCGTCAACAGGCTGACGAGGGCCCACAGCTGGGGTTGGGTCAGCCCGAACAGGGCGGGTTCGTTGATGCGCAGGAACTCCACGAAGAGCCTGGAGATCCCGCTGAGTGCGAGGTAGGCGCCGAATATGGCGGGAGGGTTCCAGCCCTTGCCTAGCGCCCATAGAACCGTGGCGATGACGATGGCGGCCAATGCTTCGTACAAAGGGGTGGGGTGGACAGGTACATCGGTGGGTAGCACCCCGTTGGGGAAGGTCATCGCCCATGGCACCGAGGTTGGTTTGCCGTACGTGCCGTCGCCGGAGAGCAGACAGCCGAGGCGGCCGATGGCGTAGGCAACGGTGAGTGGGACGGCGATGGCCCCGGAGACCACACCGGGCGGGAGCTGGTGGCGGCGCACGATCACCAGCGAGGCCATGACGCCGCCGATCAGCCCGCCATACCAGGTGAAGCCCATCCCGCCGAGGTAGTGCACGTCGAAGCTGGGAAGCTGCTCGAGCAGGTAGTAGATCTTGCCGCCGACGAAACCCCAGATCGCTGCCCACATAACCAGCGAGTACGCCGAGTCTCGTTTGAAACCCCGCTGTTCGAAGGCTCGGGCAAGCATGAAGGCGGCCACAAGGGCGGCCAGAGCCTTGCTCGCCCCGTAGGACTGGACGTCGAGTCCGAAGACTGAAAACAGGACCGGCCGCACGTGTTCTCTCCGCTCGTCGACGGGCGCAGCAGGGGGTGGGGAGCCCATCGAGTCTGCGTCCTGATCAAACGGTCGGTCATTGCGATGAAGGACAGAGCGATGAAACGGTCAACGTTTGGTGAAGGCGACGAGCCCCGGAGCCAAGGGCATGGGTCCTCATGGACCGCTATCTCCTCCATATCTGGGAGTCCCCGTGTCCGGGCTGGGCCCAGAATCCCCGACACTAGGACCATGAGCCAACCGGCAGGTACCCCAGTCCCGAAGCAAGCGTCGCCAAGCGGTCTTCGCGTCTTGGTCGTGGACGACGAACGAGGCCTGGCTGAGTTCGTGGGGTCCTACCTGACCCAGGATGGCTTTGAGGTGTCAATGGCCTATGACGGGCAGCAGGGAATTGACCAGGCCCGGCTGGTCGATCCAGACGTGATGGTGCTGGACCTGGGGCTGCCAGTGATCGACGGTGTCGAGGTCTGCCGAGTGGTGCGGACGTTCTCTGACTGCTACATCATCATGCTCACTGCGCGGACCGAGGAGATCGACAAGCTCATCGGCCTGTCGGTCGGGGCGGACGACTACCTGACCAAGCCGTTCAGCCTCCGTGAGCTGATGGCCCGGATCCATGCGATGCTGCGCCGTCCACGCGCCTCCACCGCCGGCGAGCAGCCCGTCCGCGAAGTGCCGCCGCGAGTGTTCGGGGCTTTGAGCATCAACGTGGTCGGACGGGAAGTCCTCATTGACGGTCAGGTGGTGGCACTGACGCGAACCGAGTTCGACCTGCTGGACGCCCTGTCGGCTCGACCCACCATGGTCTTCACCCGCCGGGCGCTGATCGACGCGGTGTGGGACCAGACCTGGGTCGGGGACGAGCACCTGGTCAACGTCCACGTCGGGCACCTGCGCAGGAAGCTTGGCGACGATCCCCATTCACCGCGGTATGTGCGTACGGTCCGCGGTATCGGCTACCGCATGGGCGAGGGAACGTGAAAGGCACAGCTGGGAAGCCGATAGGTCGGCGGGGGGGCTTGGCCGCTCGCCTGCTTGTGGCCCAGACCCTGGTTCTGCTGACAGCCACGCTCACGGCATGGACGATTGCCGCCACGGTCGGCCCACCCCTTTTCCACGAGCACTTGGCCAGGGCCAGCGTGGGAACCTCATCGACCACGAGCGTGCATATAGATAGGGCTTACCAGAGCGCCACCTCCATCTCGCTGTCCCTGGCGTTGCTTGCAGCGCTGCTTGTGGCCATGGCTGTCAACGTCTACATAGCGCGCCGCATTGGCCGATCAGTGGCCATCATCGCCGGCGCAGCGAGTGAGGTTGCCGGCGGCCGATACGAGGTGAGAGTCTCCTCCCCAGGGCTGGGTTCGGAGTTCGATGCCCTGACGTTGGGGTTCAACCGGATGGCCTCCCGGCTGGGGTCGGTCGAGCGGACCCGCCGCAGACTCCTGGCTGATCTCGGACACGAGATGCGCACCCCGGTGGCGACGTTGGAGGCTGGTCTCGAAGCGCTCGAGGACGGCGTGGCGACGTTGGATGTCGGAACGGCCGAGCTGCTGCACTCCCAGACCAGACGCCTGACCCGGCTGTCCGAGGACATCAGCTCCGTCTCCCAGGCAGAAGAGGGGCAGGTTCGGTTCGACAGGCGCCCGGTCCAACCAGAGGCGCTGGTCTCAGCCTCAGTCGACTCGGCCGCCGAGGCCTACGAGACCAAAGGCGTTCGGCTGGTCACCAGCATCCAGGCCGGGCTGCCCCGACTGCTCGTCGATCCCGAACGGATGGGCCAGGTCCTCGGCAACCTCCTGGATAACGCGCTGCGCCATACCCCCGCAGGTGGATGCGTCACGATCTCGGCGACTTCATCGCCCAAAGCTGCTGAGGTGGCGCTGTCCGTCGCGGACACCGGCGAGGGCATTCCCGCAGAACATCTGCCCCATGTCTTCGAACGTTTCTACCGGGTTGACACCGCCCGTGACCGGACTCACGGAGGATCCGGCATCGGCCTGGCCATCGCCAAGGCCCTCGTCGAGGCCCACGGCGGGCAGCTCACGGCAACCAGTCCCGGGACAGGGCAGGGGTCCACCTTTCGGATCCTCCTGTTCCGCGTTTGAGGAACGTGGCGGGGCTGCGGTCAGACCTGCGGGGTGCCGACCCCTCCGGTACACTCCCCGCCGGGTTCGGGTGCCTGCGTGCCCGATTTGAACGTGTTGACGAAGCTCTTCAACCGGGGGTCACTGGCAGAGTCCAGTTTCAGCTGAACTCCCCATATGGACGCAACGAAGGGGGACGGCAGGCCTGGGTAAGGACTGACCAGTGCGTAAGGCTCCCCGGAGACGGTCCTTGAGGAGCTGCCAGCTGTGGGGCGGGCAAGCCTGGACGGTAGGTGATCCACGCCTCATCCGTGGCCACCTCCCGGTCCTGCGGCAGGAGCTGTCGGTCAGCTCCGGCCGTCAAACCGACACGACCGCATCGAAGATGGCTGTCGAAGTCGGGACAGCACGGTGTTGATCGTTGCAGGGGTGAGGGTGAGCAGCAGTAGGCCGTCGATGGTTTCGAGGACGCCGCGGGTCCTTTGAGGATGATCCCGATCTCGGACATCCGGTCGGGGGTGTCTCGGGTTTCAAGCGCCGGCTGGAGGGCTCAGCTCATCAACAGCGCCGCAGTTGCCGCCAGTGCCACGAGCGAAGCGGAGCACAGCATGACCATCGGCCCGTGGGTGGTCGTTCTCGGGATCCCGCGCAGCGGGAAGAGCAGCTGCCGTCCGGCTGTGTAGGCGGCGAACCCGGCGACGAAGACGAGACCCCCGGCGCTGGTTCCGACCCGGAGGACCGCCGCGAGGGCGAGCGCGCCGACGATCCCGGAGAGCAAGGACTCCAACAGCTGCACCGGGACGCGGCGAACACCGAGGCGCCGGTCCGAGGACCAGACACCCCAGCGTGAGCTGGTGGGGCGGCCCGCGCAGCACCCACCCAGCAGACAGCCGAAGCGCCCCACCGCTATGCCAAACAGCAGGCCTGGCGCCGTCGAGTCGAGGACCAGGCCCGGCGACAACCCCAGCAGCAAGGAGCCACCAAACAACGTGGCGACCGCGACCAGAACGAAACCCTGAATCGACATGCCCGGCGTCAGAAAGGTCCGACGTTCCCTCGGGTGCGTGGCGAGGTAGTACGTCTTCGCACCCAGCAGTCCGAGGAGGCACGTCACCAGCGAAAGGGCAAGCAGCTGCGGTATGGGAAGCCCGAGGCGCGAGGCCAGCAGGCTCTGGATGACCAGTGCCAAGGCGGTGCCGGTGCCGACCAGCGCCGGCCAGGCCCCGAGGCGGGCACCGGGCGCTAGGACATTGACGACCGGCCCGAAGGCCGTGGTGCCGACGGCCGTACCGCTCGGCAGCCGAGGGTCGGTGACCGGCATCCAGTCTGCTGGTGAGTCCTGCGGAGCCGGCTCCACCGGAGTGGCCGTGACGTCCCAGGTGCCGTGCGGGAGGTTCGGGACCCTGGTCGTGATGGCAATGCGACCGCTCCCAGGGACGACGTCGTCGACGGTGGCCAGGGCGGTGAAGGTCTCGCTCTGGTCTGCTGCCGGTTGCTCTCGAAGGCGACCGCTGATGTGCACCCGAACGGTGTAGCGGGCGCCGCTTGGCGCGGCGTCGAACCAATAGGTGACGCCCAAAGTCTGCGGCTCGCTCTCCGCGAGGGCTTGGCAGGTGAAGGAGCTCAACTCCACGGGTGTGGAGCCGGAGCGCAGGGCAAGCCGTGGCGGGTGCATTTGCGAGACTGTGGTTGGTGTGGTTACCGGAGGGGTCGTCGACGCGCTGTGTGTCGGCCGCGGTGGTATAGGCGGCGCCTCCTGAGCCCCGGTGAGCAGGGCCTCCGCCAACAGTGGGGCCCGTGCCGGGATCGGCCGCGAGCCTCGCGGCGGCGCGGGCGGGCGAATGCGGGTCGAGGAACCGTCAGGTGGTCGTCCCGCCGTCACCGCTGAGCTCTTGCGCACGAAGGCACTGCCATTGGGCCGCACACCCATCGGCGAGTCGTTGTGGCTCATCGGGTCCTCCTAGGGTCGGGGCAAGTACCCAGTTACTGGTACAGCGGGCGGTGCCTGGTCCGAACTGCCACCGGTAACGCATAACCGAGAACGAGCACGTCAGCGAAACCATTACCCCTGGGGGGTATGGTTTCGCGAGAGGAGGGAGAAACAAGAGCCGACAACGCGGTCACGATGAAGAGCCAGCCATGGCCTGATTTCCGTCCCTCGCCTGGGGCTCACATTTCGGCGAGAGACTTCACGTTCCGACGGTCAGGTGACGGTCGACGTCATCAGGGTCATGTCCATGTCTGGCATGCCTGCGCGCATCATGGACGGGTTGTGTGTCCCGGAGAATCCCATCGTCTGTGCGCATTCGGAGACGTGCTGGCCGAACGTGGGGCCTGGGGCCGGCGTGGCGGCGGAGGCGGCGGCGGCGGAAAGCAAGACGGTGCCGGCCGCCAGAGCGGTCGCGAGGAGGATGCGAACTGGCTTCATGATCAATGCCTTTCGTGGTGGTGAACCGTGCGTCGATGCGCAGGACCGATGTGGCGGTTCCTTTCCCGCCGGGGGATCCTTCGGTGTCTTTCACTCTGACGCCCTGAGGTATCGGTTGGACTGAGAGACCATGGAGAAACGGTGAAGAATGCCCGGCGAACCCGCATCATGTTCACCTGGAAGGCGGGGCCCGGTCGGTCTG
>JANOHS010000207.1:0-2491 GCA_031406655.1 Micrococcales bacterium | reverse complement strand
AGCCGCAGCTGCGTCCGGGCCTGCGTTAGTAACCGCCAACGTGTAGGTCAAAGGCCCACCCACAAGCACCGGATCCGGCGAGTCCGTCTTGGTCACCGACACATCCGCCGACGCAACCGGCAGGGCTGTGACAGTGATGGGGGCTGTCGGGCCGCTTCCGACCACCGTGAAACCAGAGGCAGTGGCGGTGGCCGAGTTGGTGTAGCCACCAGCAACCGCCGAGACAGTGACCGAGAAGTGGAGGGTTGCAGCTGCCCCACCAGCGACGGTCAGTGGGCCGCTCCAGGTCAGCACCTGCCCGGCAGCTACAGGATCGTTCGTGGTGAGTCCCGTCGACGACCCCGTGTTGTAGCTGAATCCGGTCGGCAAGGTATCGATGACCGAGTCGAGCGCCACCGCGGATTCGTTCGGGTTGTCGATGGTGATCGTGTAGCCGTCGACTGCTCCGGCCTCAACACTCGCTTGGTCCGCCGTCTTCGTGACCGTCAGCGGAGTCAGTTCAACCGGCGAGAAGGCCGTGAGGTGCGAGACCGTCGAAGAGGCTCCGGCTCCGATCACGAGAGACCAGCTGAGCCCGGCGCCGTTGTCGAGATCACTACTGCAGTCACAGGTGTTCGGGAACCCGGTCATCAGGCTGATCCGCTGCCAGACGCTGCTGTATTCGGCTTCGTAGTAGGAGGATCCGGCCGTCAGAGGGACCCACTGCTGGAATCTGGTTCCCGGATTCCCTTCATCGGAAGACAGGCAGGCGACCGAAGAGCCGTCGATCCGTCCGAAACCACTATCGGTGCTTGGGAAGCAGTCTCCAGCCCTGTAGACGATCGGTTGGATCTCCGCATCGGAGCGGTTGGCCACCTGGACGTCCGTTCGGTAGCTCTCCTGGCCATTGACATAGGTGTCGGTCTCAGTCAGCTGGATCCCGGTAGCCCCGAGTCCGACGACCGTCACGGTCCTGAACGGATCCGCAGCGGTTCCGCTCCCGGTCGGGCCGGACTGGCTCACCGGAGTGAATGGGGTCGGGGCCGTAAAGCCCGGAACGACAGCCGGGCCGTACAACCTTCCACCGACCGCTACGAAGGTGCCGCAGGCAGTGCCTGCGTAGAACTCCGGGGCAATGTCGCCCAGGCGCGTGACGTTGCAGTTCAGGTCGGGTGAGATGGCGATGCTCGAAAGTGGGCCGGTGGCACTCGTGATCGTCGCGGCCACTGTCGGGCCAGCGAATATCAGCATCGGTCCTATGGCGAGCAATGATGCCAACAGAATGCGTGACGACGACCGCACAGGTCCTCCGTAAGTAGTCCCCCCGAAGCCGAATGCTTCCCAAACCGTGCGTATTATGTCATAACCCATTCAAGCGGTCGAGGCCGCCAGCTGGCCGCACGCGCCGTCGATGTCCGACCCGCGGGTGTCCCTGACCGTGGTCGGCACACCGAAGGCGCGCAACCGACGGACGAACTCGCGCTCCACGCGCGGGTCCGAGGCCGTCCACCTGGAGCCCGGCGTCGGGTTCAGCGGGATCGGGTTGACGTGCACCCAACCCCGGCCGCGAGCGTTGAGCTTCTTGGCCAGGAGGTCAGCACGCCAGCCCTGGTCGTTGATGTCGCGGATCAGTGCGTACTCAATGCTGACCCGGCGGCCGGTCACCGCGAAATAGCGGTATGCCGCATCGATGGCCTCGTCGATCGGCCAGCGGGTGTTGATCGGCACGAGCTCGTTGCGCAGCTCGTCGTCGGGCGCATGCAGCGACAGCGCCAGGGTGACGGGAATTCCCTCTGCGGCCAGCTTGTCGATGGCCGGGACCAGCCCCACGGTCGACATGGTGACGCCTCGCGCCGACATCCCCAGGCCGTCGGGCGACGGGTCCGTCATCCGGCGGATGGCACCAATCGCCGCCTGGTAGTTGGCAAGCGCCTCCCCCATGCCCATGAACACGACGTTGCTGACCCTGAGCGGAGCTCCTTCGGCGCCGCCGGCCACATCGCCGCGCCGCAGGGACCGGGCGGCATGCACAACCTGCTCGACGATCTCGGCCGTCGACATGTTACGGGTGAGCCCTCCTTGTCCGGTGGCGCAGAACGGGCAGTTCATGCCGCACCCGGCCTGGCTGGAGATGCAGATGGTGACCCGCTTCGGATAGCGCATCAGCACGCTCTCGACAAGGGCTCCATCGTGCAGGCGCCAGACCGACTTGACCGTTGTGCCCTTGTCGGCCTTGAGCGCTTTCACCGGGGTGAGCAGCTGTGGCAACAACCGCGCCACGAGATCGTCCCGGATGGCCTTGGGCAGGTCGGTCATGTCCTCAGGGGACTCGACCAGATGCTGAAAGTAGTGCGTCGACAGCTGCTTGGCCCGAAATCCCTTGTGCCCCAGGGCTTCGACCGCTGCTTTGCGCCCTGCAGGATCGAGGTCGGCCAGATGCTGCGGAGGCTTGGCCCGACGAGGGGCCTCGAACACGAGCTGTCCGGGTTCGGGGCGCCCGCTCGAAGGCGGC
>JANOHS010000086.1:0-2178 GCA_031406655.1 Micrococcales bacterium | reverse complement strand
TTCACCGATGCCCCGGTCCTGCTCACCCACTTCATGCGGCAGCGGGCGCGGTGGGCGCGCGGGATGCTGGAGGGCCTCGCGACGGTGCCACCCTGGCGTCAGTCACGGCGGTTGACCGGGTTCGTGGCCGGCATCGATCTGCTGATCCCGCTGCTGGACGTGGGCTACGCGCTGATCTGGCTTCCCGGCGTGGTCCTGTTCCTGCTCGGTAACCCACTCATCGTCTCCGTCTGGACGCTCTCCGTCCTCCCGGTCTCACTTCTGGTCTATGGCCGGCTCCGCTCCTTCCAGGTCCGGCACGTCTTCGGTCCCATGGACCTCCAGGTGCGCCGCAACCGCATCGGCTACGTGACCTTTCTGCTGGGGTACCAGGTGCTCTGCTCGAGCGCAGCCCTGGCTGGGTACGCCCAGCACATCGTGGGGGCGCACCGGCGCTGGAAGTGACGCGGAGGGGGCAGACCTCAGGGGCGGTCCACCAGCCACCAGGCGGTGTATGGCGGCAGCCAGAACTTCCCGTCCCCGTCCGGTTGGACGAACCGGGAGCTGATCGCCTCGAACGGATGGGTGATTCCCTGCTTCTGCACGCCTGCGGCCGACCATGGGCGCCAGGCGTCGGTGACGTTGTAGAGACAGACCATCGGCCCGACCGGGTGGCGACGGAGCGTTCCCAGGACACCCCAGTCCTCTACCGCCAGCACCTGGCTGGCCACGCTGGCATGCAGGTGGGGAAGGCTCGCGCGTACCCGGGCGAGATGGGCGAGGCCGGTGAACACCCGCCCTGCCACCGTTGTCAGGTCGTGACGGCTCTCCGCCAGGTGCCAGTCCAGCCGGGGGCGGTGGGCCCACCGGTTGTCGCCGGTGTGGCCCTCCTCACCGGCCCAGCCGGGGTCGTTCGGCATCGCCAGCTCGTCGCCACTCCACAGCACGGGGATCCCGCCCCAGCCAAAGATGACGGCGTGTGCGAGCAGGAACCGGTCGATCGCCGCATCCACCTCCGGTGGGGACGCGGCCGACTCCAGGCCGACCAGAGAGGCCGTGGTGCCGCTGATCCGGCGGTCGCCGGTCGCAGCGTTCTCCTGGAAGGTCAGGCCGCGCGCTGGTGAGGTGGGATAGACACCGGAGTACCAGTCCGACAGGAAGTGCCGGTGAGCGGGCCCCGAGAGACCTACCGCGGCGGCATCCGCGTCGTCGATCGCCCAGCCGATGTCGTCATGGCAGCGCACGTAGCAGATCCAGGCAGACGACGTGGGAACCGGCGGGAGGGCGCCCAGGGCGTGAGCCGTGAGCCGGACGTCCCCGGTCGCGAGCATCGACCAGATCTGGACCATGAGGCTGTTGTGGTATGCGAGATCGCTCACCTTGCCGTGGTGGCTTCCTTGCCCGAAATACTGCACCAGGTCGGTGGGGCCGACGATCGCCTCCGCCTTGAATGACAAGGCAGGACAGGCGATTCGGGCCAGCGTGCGCATCACCTGCGTGATGGAGTGGACCTCGGGCTGGTTCTGACATGTGGTGCCGAGCCGTTTCCACAGGAAGGCGATGGCGTCGAGCCTGAGCACGTCGACCCCGGTGTTGGCGAGGAGCAGGACGATCTCGGCATACTCCAGGAGCACCTCAGGGTTGGCCCAGTTGACGTCCCACTGCCACTCGTTGAACGTCGTCCACACCCAGCCCTCGAGCTGTGGGTCCCAGGTGAAGTTGCCAGGGGCGAAGTCGGGGAACACCTCGGGCAGCATGCCCTCAAAGGCGTCAGGAAGCACGCGGTCCGGGAATACGTGAAAGTACCGGCGATGGCGATCGCTGCCCGAACGTGCCGCTTGCGCCCACGCGTGCTCCCGGGCGACATGGTTCAGCACCAGGTCGACCACGAGGCTGATCCCGTTGTCCCGCAAGGACTTTGCCAGCCTGCGTAGGTCGTCCATCGTCCCCAGGTCGGGGCGAACGCTTCGGTAGTCGGCCACGGCAAACCCGCCGTCGCTGTCGCCTGCCCGCGGTTGGAGCAGCGGCATGAGGTGTAGATACGTCACCCCGAGCTCGTGCAGGTGGGGGATCCGCCGCTCCACCCCGCTCAGGTCACCGGCGAACTGGTCGGCATACGCGGCATATCCGACCATGTGCGGCTGCTGCAGCCAGTCCGGCTGCAGGCTGCGCAGGAGGTCGAGCCGGTGGAGGTCGGGG
>JANOHS010000023.1:0-2098 GCA_031406655.1 Micrococcales bacterium | reverse complement strand
GGGCAGTGAGGTGCGCGCGTCGTCGCCGGTGAGCCGTGACCGCCCGGTCTTGTAGTCGACCACGACCAGCTCACCGTCGCGGTCATCGAGCCGGTCCAGACGACCGGTCACGGCGTGGGTCCGGGTGTGCAGGGAGACGGTGCGCTCGACGCCCAGCGGTTGCTGGTCGCGGTCGACCCCCCGCAGGTATGCCGTCACTGCCTCGGTCGTGCGAACCAGCCAGCGCGCCGACTGGTCGGGGTCGCGGAAGCCGGCGTCGATCCACGACTGCCTCACCAGTCGCTCCACCGACCTGGGGGTGCGCTCGACGGCCGGGAGGTCCCAGAAGTCGCGCAGGACGTTGTGGGTGGCCACCCCGACCGAGGTGTGCGCCCGTCGGGCCCGGGCAGAGGGCTTGGGACGGTCGAGGTACTGGAAGCGGTAGCGGCGTGGGCAGTCGAGCCAGGCCAGCAGCTTGCTGGGGCTAGCGGAGTAGAGGCGTCGCGGCATACCGCTGAACGCCTGCTGCACCGGGACCTCGATCACTCCGCGAGGCTAGCTGGCAGTGGTGACAAAGGCTCGTACGCTGTCGGCGATCATCTGCACGGCGATGGCCGACAGCAGGAGGCCGGCGATCCGGGTGACCAGCATCGTTCCGCTTTCCCGAAGCAGCCGGTGCACCTGACCGGCGAAGCGAAGGGACAGCCATACGACGACCAGGGCGACAACCAGGCCCGCAGCCACAGCCACGAATCCACCGACGCCATCGGCCCGTCGTACCGCCAGCATCGTGGCCACGATCGCTCCTGGGCCGGCCAGCAACGGTGTGCCCAGCGGCACCAGCGCCACGTTGACCCCGGCATCGGAGCTTCCGCCCGACTCCTGGCCGGTGAGCAGCTGCAGGGCCACCAGCAGCAGGAGCAGACCACCAGCACCTTGCAGTGCGGCCAGGCTGATGTGCAGGTAGCTCAGGATCTGCTGCCCGAACACAGCGAACGCAGCGATCACGCCCAGAGCCACGAGGGAGGCGCGCCGCGCCGACACCACCCGCTGCCTGGACGTCTGCGACCTCGTCAGCCCGAGGAAGATGGGGACCGCGCCGATCGGGTTCATGATCACCAGCAGCGTCACCATCACCGAGCCAAAGAGCCGCAGGTCGAGGACTGAGCTCACGGCCGCAGGACCTCGATCCCCGTTGCCAGCTCTTCTATCCGCGCCAGGACGACGGGACTGGTCGTGTTCTCCCCGAGACGATTGGGCTTGCCGGCTCCGTGGTAGTCCGAGGAGCCCGTGACGAACAAGCCCAGTGACCCCGCCAGCTCAAGTCCGTGGCGGACCTCGTGGGGGCGGTGGTCACGATGGTGCACCTCCAGGCCGGCCAGGCCCGCCGCCGCCATGGCCTCGATGACCGAGTCATCCACGACGCGGCCGCGTCTGCCCGCGAACGGGTGCGCCATGACGGCGACGCCACCGGCCTCCCGCAGGAGAGTCACCGCGCGCACCGGACTGGGCGCGTAGTGCGCGGCGTAGTAACGGGACCCGTCATGCAGGTAGTCGCGGAAGGCGTCCTCCCGCGAAGACACGATCCCCTTTGCCATCAACGTATCTGCGATGTGCGGGCGCCCGATCGTGGCTCCAGGACCGATGTGCTCGACGACGTCCTCCCAGGACAGCGGCAGATCTCGCGACAGACGTTCGACGATGCGTTGTGCCCGGGTGAGACGGCTCTCCCTCGCCCGCGCCAGCTCCCCGAGCAGGCCGGGCGCCGTGGGGTCCTGCAGGTATCCCAGCAGGTGGATGCTGACTCCCCTGTGCTGACACGAGATCTCGATCCCGCGAACCAGCGAGATCCCGTGACGCTCGGCGGAGGCTGCGGCCTCGCCCCAGCCAGAGGTGGTGTCATGGTCGGTCAGTGCGACGACGTCAAGGCCGGCCTTGGCCGCGGACGACACGACCTCGGCCGGTGACTGGGTCCCATCACTGGCAAAGGAGTGGGTGTGGAGGTCGATGCGCACGGCCCAAGGCTAGGGCAGCCCGGACGTGCCAGCTCTCATCGTCCGGCTGGGCCAGGCAACCTTTCGGTCCTCAGCTCCGTGGTGGAGAGTATGACCATGACGGG